>JAGWWZ010000024.1 GCA_018970165.1 Planctomycetota bacterium
GCGGCCGAGGAAATGCAAAAGATCGCGGCCGTGGAACCGTTGACCGACTCGTACCTGCGCACCCCTTTGATGATCCTGTCATGGAAGCGCGGGATTTGGCTGATCATCCTGTTCGTGGCTGCTCTTTCGACTGCTTTCGCCTTGCGCAATTACCAGACCGAGTTGGAGCTGTTTGATTGGCTCGTTCTGTTTATCCCGCTCGTGATCAGCTGCGGAGGAAACTCGGGAAGTCAATCGTCCACTTTGATCATCTCGGCACTTGCGACCAAGGACATCGATCTATCGGACTGGGCCAAGATAGTGAAGCGTGAATTGGTGATGGGATTAGTGCTCGGGGGTGCGATGGGTATCTTTGGTTACCTGTGCGCGCTGTTGCTAGCGCCCACACCGATCGATGCACTCGTTATTCCGGTGACGATTCTCTGCGTTGTGATTTGTGGGACCTGTATGGGAAGCATGCTCCCATTGATCTTCAAACGCTTCGGGTTGGACCCTGCCTTGATGAGCAATCAGTTTGTTGCGGGGCTTAGCGATCTGCTCGGGATCCTGATCTATGTTCACATCGCGATGTTGTTCTTGGTATGAGCGAGTGGATTCTGTCCCCTTCCCATCGCCTGCGACAACGCACTTTCGATCCGATCGGCCACACGCTGAATCATCGCCAGGTCCTGTCGCCGACCGGAAGGTTCGCCTATTTCGATACCCGGAATGCGGATGCCGAGATCATCTCTACCGATCGCATCGGCCGGCTCGATTTGCAAAGCGGCAAGGTTGATTGGATCTATCGTGTTGTTGATCCCAATCCGTTTGGTCCCGGGGTCGGCGCGGTGGCTTGCCATCCGCAGCGAGAACGATTGGTTTTCATACACGGGCTACCCCACTGCGGTCCCGATTATCCTTACCGCGCGACTCGCAGATTTGGGGCAATCCTCGATGTGCGACATCCATCGCCAACGTGGATCGAGCATGCGGAAGCCAGATGCCTTGCTCTAGCACCTCCCTACGGTGCCTTGCGAGGCGGAACGCATGCGCACAGTTGGTCTGTCGATGGACGTGCGATCAGCTTCACCTACAACGATGCGTGGGTCGAACAACAACACCAATCAGGACATGGGCCTGCCGACTTGCGGACGGTGGGAGTGATGTGGTGCGACATGCGAGTCGAGGTCGCCTCGTCCAGCGGCGAAGTAGATCGCGGCGAGAATTTTTCCGGCAATGCTCATGCGATGATTATCGCGAAGGTGGATACCTACCCAGCACCCGGTTCCGATGCGATCGAATCGGCCCGCGAAGAGTGTTTCCTGGGACAAGGCAGTAATGCGATTGCGTTCATTGGACGAGTACGGAGCAATCGGGGTGAAGCCGTCGACGAAATCTTTGTCTCGCGTTGGCCGAATCATCCTTGTTTGCCATCGGGCCTGTGCACTAGCGACTCCGATGGTCGTTTGGAGCCTCCTGCGTTTGTGACGACTGAACGAGTGACACGATCGGAGAACCGCCTCTTTCCCGGAATCAGCACCCCTCGTTCCTGGCTGCTCGCCTCGCCAGATGGTCACGGGGTCTATTGTCTAATGCGCGATGAGGCGGGAGTAGTACAAGTTGTGGAGGTCGATATCGGATCGGGTCGGATCGAGTATGTAACTCACTTGGCAACTTCGATCGACAGTCCGCTCGCCCTCGACCAGAGCGGGACTCGAATCTCCCTGGTGTCGGATGGTCGAATTGGAATTCTCGACTTGGCGTCACGCGAAGTGCGATGGAGTCCGGATTTGCGAGAGATTCTCGAGATCCCTTGGGGAGCAGTCCATTTTTTGCACGATGGACAAGAATGCCTGTTTCATGCTTATTCGCGAAATCAAACGCCGAAATGGCTACAACTCTGGACGTTGACCCTACACTGATAGGGAAGCGAGACAATCCATAAGCCCAGGGCGATACGGTCATGAACAAGCGAAACGATGTCGGTGGCGTGGTCCATGTCTACCAAAAGTACAACCCCACCGAGTTCCCAAGCCCACTGGCCGAACCCCCGGATTTGGTTTCCAACGCTTTTGAACACGCGTTGACTTATGGCAGTTATCGGGAACTGACCGAAGAGGAATTGGCCCGCGCGGTTCATTTGGACCCGAGCCAGATTGCAGGCTTCGGCCCTAGCATCGACGCGTTGCGAGCGATGCTCGAAGAACGCAAGCGGAAGATACTCGAGACCTATCAAGTCGATGGTCTAGATAAAAAGGCTCAGGATAGATACGACAAGCAATCGCGGCGCGTTCGGCCTCCTGCCAAGCTCAAGGGGCTCTTCGATCGAGCGGTGCGGCAGCAGCAAATCTATCTCCTCGAGCAGCTTTGGTATCAAACCGATCGAACGAATCCCGACTTGGCCAGTGATATCCTGCATTTGATGGAGACATTAGGGGACAAGTACCAAATCGACGAATTGCTCAGCAAGTACACCTTCACAGGCCGACAGCGTATCGACATGCCGGATGCGATCGAGGTCAAAAAGGAACTGGAGAAAATCGATGAGTTGCTCAAGCAACTCGAGGAGGCAGCCAAGACCGCGCAGATCGCTCTGATCGATATGGAAGCGTTGGCGGAGTTCGCACCGACTCAGGATCTCAACAACCTCGAAGAGATTCGGCAGCAGATCAACAACATGGTTCGGGAAATGGCCGAGCGACAGGGCTTGGAGCGAAACGAATCAGGTGGTTTTCGATTGACTCCGAAAGCCTACAAGACATTCCAAGCGCAACTACTGGAACGGATCTTCTCGAATCTTCAAGCTTCCCGGAGCGGTCGACACGCTGGTCGCATCATGGGGGATGGGAGTGTGGAATTGCCGAGTACCAAGCCTTACGAATTCGGGGACTCGATCGCCAACGTGGATGTCGTTCAATCGGTTATCAACGCCATGCTTCGACGACCCGATGAGCGGCCTGTTCGTCTCTCGAGCGACGACCTGGAGGTTTTTAAGACGCGAAACTCACCCAAGTGCGCCACAATCGTCGTCATGGATATGAGTGGATCGATGCGATATGACGGGCAGTACATCAACGTCAAGCGGATGGCTCTCGCCCTGCAGGGATTGATTACGAGCGAGTATCCAGGCGACTTCCTGAGATTTATCGAAATGTTCACGTTCGCGAAACTGAGACGCCCCGGGGAGGTAGTCGATTTGATGCCCAAGCCGGTGACGATCCACCAACCGGTCGTTCGGCTCAAAGCCGACATGAGTCGCGACAACATCAGCGAGTCGGATATCCCGCCCCACTTTACCAACATCCAACATGCGTTGAGGTTGGCCAGGCAAAACCTTGCCACCGCCGACACCCTCAACAAACAAATCGTACTCATCACCGATGGGTTGCCGACGGCTCACTTCGAGGAAGAGACGTTGTTCCTCCTCTATCCACCCGATCCGCGCACCGAACAGCAGACGATGCGCGAAGCGATTCTGTGCGCCAAGGATGGGATCACAATCAACATTTTCTTGGTCCCGAGTTGGTCGCAGTCGGAGGAGGATATCCGGTTCGCGTATCGCATGGCGGAACAGACCAAGGGGCGAGTCTTCTTCACTGCGGGTAAGGATCTCGATCGATTCGTTTTGTGGGACTACATCGATCGCAAGCGAGAGATCCTCGGATAGTAGTTGGATCCCTGGAGGTACCGTTTGCAACTCAGTTCGCTTTTGGGAAACTGACCAGTCCGTATTTGAAGACGGTTTCAATACGCTGGAAGCCTACGGATCGGTATAGTTCGATTGCTCGAAGGTTATGGACGGTGACTTCGAGGGTCACATAGCGGCAGCCTGCGGCGTGAAAGCCGAGCAAGGCTTTTCGAATCAGTTCGCGACCGACCCCGCGACCGCGGGCGATGGGTACGACTCCAATATTTTGGATCGCCCCATGCACGGGCCCGTGACGGAGTCCCTGGATGGTCCCCAGCGGAGCCTCCCAAGGTGTGCCCGCCCTCTCGATCGCTAGCCACGTTGATTCCGGAACAAAAGAGTTTTTTCCTGCAATGTCACGCATCAACTGGCGGCATCCTTCGCGGTCTGCCAGGCAGGGAAAGACGCTTCCGTCCATCTCATTTCGAAAGCTTTCCCATTTCGCCAAAGCGTGCATTCCCAGAAGCTTTGGATGCCAGGGCACGAAGGATATGTCGTCTCTTGCCGACCGCTCGGAGATTCGGCAAGGTAAATCGACTCGCATCCGATAACGCTTGAAGAACACCGCCATATCGTGTTTTACTGAATCGCAGAGTTGGCTTTCGGTTGGTTTCAATCGAATTCCCCGTCGCTTTGTCAACGCTCAAGTCTTATACTAAACCATGTAAGAAATCGAGGAAACTCTGGCGCACGAATCATGTCGCAAAACCTATCATCTCGTCGCTTTCCACTTTCATTCCGTTCTCAAGGGATCTCAAAGTGTATCAAAGGGGTGTTGCTATTCGCTATCGCGATTGCCGCGAAAAGCGAAGCTTTGGCCGACGTCATCGAACTTCGCGATGGCGGAGTTCTGGTTGGGAAAGTCTTGAACCCAACCGGCGGCCAGACAGTCCAAATCGAGACCGATGATGGATCGGTGATCGAAGTGGACCGTAAAATGGCACGTATCCGCATCTCCATGGATCGGGAACGGGAATACATCGACCGCGTAAAGCCTCGTGGTGATTCGCTCGAGGATCATCGCGCCGTGGTCGAGGAATGCATGAAAGACGGTTTGCAAACTCTGGCCAATGCTCACCGCGAACGAATCGTCGAACTCGATCCGAGCGATCGGCAATCCTGGGCACAACTCAAGTACTACAAGGAAGAAGCCTCTGGAAAGTGGATGCGTAATGAAGTGGTGATGTATCGACGCGGGAAGATCCAAGGTGAAAAGGGAAAGTGGTATACCTGGCAAGAAAAAGCCCTCATGGATCTGGATCAAAGGTACACCGAACTGCGTGTGGCCGCCGAGAAAGAACTTCAAGTACGACTTCGAGGCTTAGACGGGAATCCAAAACAGCAATCGGAGGCCCAAGCCTATTTTCAAAATCTGAACGATCCGCTTGTGATCAACAAGCTGCTGAAATTATTCCGCGAGGATCGCTCCAAAGATCGAGCGTTCTACATGAAATTGCTACAGCAGATGCCACCTCAATCGGTTGCTCCCGCGATGATTTCCATTGCGATGGAGGAGCAGGACATGACCTTTGTCAGTGAAGCGATGAACTCCTTGGAGTCTTCCGACGATGTCGTAAGAGAAATGGCCTTGGCCGCATTTGAAAAGAACCTCAAAAGCAATAAGACCAGAGATCGCGCCGCCTACTGCATGTCGTTCATCGCGGATGAGCGATTCATCAGCATGCTGATTGGATCACTGTTATCCAGCGATGTGATCGTTCCATCGGGTCCAGCCCTCAATGCAGGTACGGGACGCGATGGAGGTGTCGGATTTAACGCCGGTGGGCAAAAACCGCAACGGCGCATAAACCAACACAAGCAAGTTTTGTCAACTTTGTCGCAGTTGACCGGTCAGAACTTTGGCTTCGATGTGCAAGCTTGGCAATACTGGTTCGCAAAGACCTACGCTATCGAAAATCTCGATTTGCGACGCGATGAGTACTAACTCGAGGTTCGGTTGAAGGTCGCCATTCTCGAATACATCTGCAGTAGCGGCGTTTTCTGCCATGACGTTCCCGAGGATGCCAATACCCCTCTGAACGCATTGCTTGGTGAGGGTTATGCGATGCTCTCCGCATTGACCAATGATATGGTCGATGCAGGAGTGCATGTCTATTCGCCCCTCGAGCCGACGATCGCCGCATTGCCGCGATGGCGAATGCGGACCGATTCTCAATCGACCTGGTCACCTATCCCGTACGACCTCCAACGCTCGGTGGATGATGTGGCGACTCACTGGATCGAATTGTCGCACGGTTGCGATGCGGCAATCGTTATCGCTCCCGAACTCGATGGAATCCTGCCTCGAATCATTGCTCGTCTACGAGATGCCGGAATCTCGGTCCTGGCCAGCGATGAACGGTTCCTGACAACTGCCTGTGACCAGTGGAGAACCTGCCAAACATGGCAAGCATCGGCAGTCAGACATCCCGATACCTATTTGCTCGAAGAGTTCCTTCGCAATGCTGACCAACATCCCGATGATCGATGCTGGGTTCTCAAACGCCGCGACAGCGCAGGTTGCGTAGGGCTACAGCGATTTGAAAGCGCCGGCGCGATTGTCAGCAAAGCTGCTCAGGATCGGGAGCTTCGGGATTCCGGCGACCGCTGGGTCGTCCAACCCTGGATTCCAGGGACCGCGGCTAGCTTGGCGATATTGTCCGGCGAGAGGAACCGAGTTTTGGGAGCGTTTGAGCAACAAATTGAGCCGGGGAATGGGGAAGATTCCACCGAAGAGGATTCCACCCAATGGGGCTACTGCGGTGGTTCCGGGCCCATTCCTGGCCTGACTCTCGTGGCCCTGGAACGCTTCGCCGACGATGTTCTCAGGGCAATCCCAGGCAAGCCACAAGGCTGGATCGGCATCGATTTCATCATGGAACCTGATGGGCAATGGTGTGCCATCGAGGTCAATCCGCGTCTGACCACCAGTTACCTCGGCTATCGAAAATGGTACGGCCATCGGTTGGCTGGAAGCTGGGCTAGCGGTCAGGATTTCGAACGAAGTGTAGATTCCGACCGTGGCAATTCACTGCCTCAAGACTTGCAAGAGTTTCCGCGAGTACGCTTTTCTGTCGAAGCGTTCGAGGGATAATGGGCTAGATGCCAGTGAGCACCTACCTACCTTACCTACCCCTGCCTTCACTCAAGTCCCACCATGACTGCTAATCGTCAAGTTCGTCTCTCGCTGATCGCGATGGTCTGCTCCGGTGTTGCTCTCTCCGGTGTTGCTTATGGCGAGGAATCGCCAGACTTTCGGACGCAGATCCAACCCATCCTGGCAGAGCATTGTTCGCAATGTCATGGCGTGGACCAAACAACCCGAGAAGGAGGCTTAAGACTCGATCTGCGGGCTAGCGCATTGCAAGGAGGGGATTCGGGTAGCGCTGCGATTGTTCCTGGAAAATCATCCGAGAGTGAATTGCTTCGCCGTATCCACTCTCAAGATCCCGACGAAGTGATGCCGCCCCCCTCTCTGAAGAAGCCGCTGTCCGATCCGCAGAAGGAATTGCTCAAGCGATGGATCGATTCCGGGGCGAACTACCAAGAGCATTGGGCGTTTGTTCCGCCTCAGATGCCTCAGGTGAAACTCGATCAACCTATCCATAGCAAGACCTACCGCACTGCCGTCGATTGGCTGATCGCCGACACGCTCCATCGCAAAGGATGGAAATCGAACGGACCAGCGGAGAATTGGGAACTGTGCCGCAGAGTCTACCTCGATATCATCGGTGTCCCTCCAACACCGGAACAACTCGAAGCATTTGCCAAGGACGGATTGGAGGCCACGATCGATCGCTTGATGGCGGATGAACGTTATGGAGAAAAATGGGCCCGCCCCTGGTTGGATGTCGCGAGATATTCAGACACCAACGGTTACGAAAAGGATCTGCAGCGCGACCAATGGGCTTGGCGAGATTGGGTGATCGACGCGATCAATCGCGATATGCCCTACGATCAATTTGTCATCGAACAAATCGCAGGGGATCTGCTCCCCGGCGCGGGGCAAGATCAAATGATCGCCACCGGATTCCTTCGCAACAGCATGATCAACGAAGAAGGGGCCATCGTTCCAGAACAATTCAGGATGGTCGAAATGTTCGACCGCATGGACTGCGTTGGAAAGGCGGTTCTCGGTTTGTCGATCCAATGCGCCCAGTGCCACTCCCATAAATTCGACCCGATCACCCACGATGAATACTACGGATTGTTCTCGTTCCTCAACAACAGCTATGAAGCCAAATCGTGGGTCTACACGCCAGAGCAACAGGCGGTCATTCGCGATGTGCGCGATTCTATCGCCAAAGAAGTCGAATCGTACCGGCAATCGCATGCTTCATGGCGCGAAGATCTCCGGACCTGGCGCGCTTCAGTGCTCGCGGCGAGACCCCAATGGACCCCCCTGCGCGCTGAGTTGCTTGAAACGGTCAGCGGCTTGAACCACCCGGTGCAGGAAGCGGATGAATCGATTTTGATGGTCGGCCATTGGAGCAACGATGTTTTCATGATCGCTCCTGCAACAATGGATCGCATCACTGGTCTGCAGTTCGAGATCCTGACCCATGGCGAACTACCATTCCGAGGTCCGGGCCGAAGCGGTATCGGCACGTGGGAGTTGCGCGAGCTCGAACTCTTATTGAAGCGCCCCGGGAGCGAAACATGGGAGAAGATCAAGCTCGCATCGGCCACCGCCGACTACTCAAATCCGGATACGAAATCCGCAGACGGCAAAAATGCTTCAGGGCCCGTAGCCTATTTGATCGATGGCAAAGATGAGAATGTTTGGAAGGCCGATCGCGGACTCGGGCTGCGGAACCAGTCGTCGGTCGCCGTGGTGCAATTGGAGACGCCGCTCGAAGGGGTGAAAGACTGCAAGCTGAAGATTGTCTGGCGACAGGGGGATATGGTCGGATCCTGCCGCATCAGTGTGACCGACACACCTCAGCCGACTGCGCCAACGATCGATCACGATGCAATGCTCGACATGGTCCACCACGGTTCGAGTGAAACCATCAGTGAGAAAGAGTTCTTTGCATGGCTAAACACGCGCGACGATGCGACCGCGCAGCGCGATGCGATCGCTTCCCACTGGAAACGATTTCCAAACGCTAAAACCAGCGTGCTACATCTCGCGGAACGAGAATCGGAACGTGCGCGGCCGACTTACCTGTTGCAGAGAGGCAATTGGGATCAACCCCTCGAGCCGGCTCGCCCGATGATGCTCACGAGCTTTCATCCGCCGAAGAATCAAGACGAACCGGCTCGATTGAAGTTTGCTCGCTGGCTGGTCGATCGCGACTCCCCACTCACCGCGCGCGTCGCTGTGAATCGCATTTGGCAAAACGTATTCGGTGAAGGGCTGGTCGAAACCGCGGAGGATTTCGGAACCCGGGCTCCCATTCCCGAGTATTTGAATGTCCTCGACGTTCTCGCGATCGAATTGATGACCCATGGTTGGAGTCAAAAACAATTGCTCAAGTCGATCTTGATGACCGATGCCTATCAACGGAGCGCGCAATCGACGGCGGAGTTGCTCGAAGTAGATCCGAGGAATCGTTGGCTGACGCGAGGACCTCGTTTCCGCTGCGATGCCGAATCGATAAGGGACATTGTGCTGAGCGCTGCGGGATTGCTGCACCACAAGGTCGGTGGCCCCAGCGTCATTCCCCCCGTTCCGCAAAACGTATTGGACTACAACTTTATATATCCGGGTTATTGGCAAGCTGCGCCCGCCCCTGAGCGATATCGGCGAGCTGTATACATGTTCCGCAAGCGATCGATGCCCGATCCGGTTCTCAATGCCTTTGATGCGCCCAATGGCGACTTGTCCTGCGCTCGGCGAATGCGATCGAACACATCCCTCGCAGCGCTGACGGGACTGAATGAACCCATCTTTGTCGAAGCAGCCCAAGGATTGGCGCTGAGGGTTCTTCGCGAAACTCCAGGCGACGATGCGAAGAGATTGCAACGTGCCTATCTCCTTTCGACATCGAGATTGCCAAATTCGGAGGAACAACAGGCAATGTTGGACTTCATCCAACTGCAGCGCAAGCGATTGGCCGATGGTTGGCTCAATCCTCGCGAGATCGTGACCGGCGACCCATCCAAAATGGCAAGTTTGCCTGAAGGAACAACACCCCAGGATGCCGCAGCTTGGACGTTGGCCGCTCGAGTTATCCTCAATCTCGATGCGACGATCACCAAGTAACGCCATCGGCTACTTGCCGATGCAAAAACGACTGAACAGTGCGTCGAGAATATCGTTGTTGACGACCGTTCCCGCGACCTGCCCCAGTTCATCGAGCGCCATCCGCAACTCGCTCGCAACCACTTCGTCTCCCGACCCCAATTCGGTTGCCGTCCTTGCCTCATCGATTCGTTGAATCGCTCGATCCACCGCCTCGCGACATCGCTGGCCAGTCATCGGAACCACATCCTGTTCGCTTTCCCGTGTGCGAGCCAAGCAGGATGCGATCGCATGGAGCAACTCGTTGACACCTGTCCCTTTCCATGCGCTTACCGAGAATGAGGGAAGAGTTTTGCCATGCGGAGCAATGGTCTCGCTCAAATCCGCCTTGGTGACCACCCTCCACACATCGCATGGAGCATGGTCGGCGACGAGTTCGAAGCAAGACTGGTCCCGTTCGTTACCGACACCATCGATCGATGGCAACATATCTGCGGGTGTGCAATACAGGACGAGATCCGCATCCCGAAGTTGGTGGATCGTCCCCCGTTGAGACTGGCGATCCGGGTCATGTTCCTTCGACGGAGGTTTCTCCAAATCGCTGTGTTGCTCGAGCATGTCATCGAGGCCCGCGGTGTCGATCAGATCAAATACGAGACCATCGCGATCCTGTCTCGAACGGAGAAAGTCTCTCGTCGTTCCCGGCATATCGCTCGCGATCGCCACATCCTCGCGACTCATCGCATTGAACAGCGAGCTTTTTCCGGCGTTGGGTAAACCAGCCAGCACAACGCGCGGAACCAACTGCTGACCGGAACGAAGTGAGAGTTGCGATTGAAGATCGGACAATTGAGTTGCGGCCTGCGATAGACGTTTCAGGATATCCGCCTTGGACACAAATTCGATATCCTCGTCCACGAAGTCGAGCCCAGCTTCGATGTCTGCGAGCAATTCGATCAGGTTGCGTCGCAGCATTTTGAGAGGCTCCGACAGCCCTCCCGCCAACTGCTCGAGCGCCACGCGCATCGCTCGCTCTCCCTTGGCGTGAATGAGTCCCAATACCGCTTCGCATTGCGTCAGGTCCATCCGACCTGCCAAATAGGCTCGCAGGGTGAACTCGCCACCCTGAGCCAACCGCGCACCGAGCGAAATGATCCTGCCTTCCACCTCGCGCAGCAGAACCGGTGCACCGAGCATATGGAGCTCTGCCGATGGCTGGCCGGTATAGCTGCGATCGGTCGGCCAGCAGAAAATCGCTACAGGAAAATGTCCCAGTTGAGGTAGGCTGATGACTTCTTCGATCACCCGCGCATAGCGATGCGCGAGCAGGGATTCCCGAGCATTGGGAAAGAGATCTCTGAGGATTGCAATCGTTTTTGGGCCGGTGATGCGGATGATCCCGCGCGGCGCACCTTCGTCTCCTGTTGCGATGGCGCAAATCGTCGTATCGGTCTCGAATCGCACAGGCTGGTTCTCACTTCGCTTCCGATTCGATATCCAATCGCCGCAGTTCCTCAATCCAGACTCGAATATCGTGATCGTATTCCGTGGCCAGATTACTCAAGACCAATTGGCGATGGAAGGATGCCGCTCCCTCGTGCAACAGTTCCGCCGCCTCCGCACTCGGAAACCGACGAGATGGATCGGGAGAGATCAGGCCTCGGCAAAAATTCATCAACAGGTCGTTGCATGAGACCTCGGGTGGCAGGATTTCATGTAAGCGATTCGGAAGCGATCGCTTTTGCTCGAGCAGATCGCGATAGGAATCGGTCTCGCTGAAACAGGGGCGTCCCGAGAGAAGCTCGATAAGGACATAGCCTGTGGATGCCAAATCCGAACGAGGAGAGACCGGAGCGTTCTCCAAAACCTCGGGGGCTGCGTATACAGGAGTTACCGTAAAGACTGGAGGCTGATGCCCCATCGAAAATGCCGATCCGATATCGATTAGCTTCGCCTGACCCGTCCTCTTGACCATGATATTCGAGGGTTTGATATCGCCGTGAACGATATTCTCGCGATGCATCGCAGCCAAGGCAGCTAAACAATCTCGCACAATGGCTACAGCGATACCCGCTTTGAATCGAGCGTGAACCGGACCAGCGGTAATGACAACGTTGTTGATGTATTCCCATCGACGCGCCGACAATTTCGATCGCAGGGTCGCCAATCGTTCCAATCGGAGCAGATCCCGAAGATCGTAACCATCGATCCACTCCATAATCAAAATGCGGATGCGGTTTCGATCGATGAAGTCATGCACGTCCAAGACACCATCGTGCTGGATCCTGGCGACTTCCGCCGCAACGGACCCGATCCGCGTCATCGCGTCATCGTACGCCGCTTGTGTTCCATATCGCTCCGGCGAGAAAATTTTCATCGCGACCGGCAACGCGAACCCATCAGATCCGTAACGGGTCGAGTAAAAGACTACCCCCTGGCCACCGCTGCCGAGCACCTTCTCTAACCTCTGGTATTCCGTCCACTGCAGCCGACGATCTTTCAGCAAAAAATCGTAGCGGGACACTAACTCCGGATTGCCGGATTGCGTCGATTCCCCTCCAATCGTGCGGGTTCGAAAGTCGCCGGCAAAAGTTGTAGAATTCATGGAGTGTTTCCCAATCGGCAATGAGGTCCGAAGTGATCGTGAGGCATGACGAGGCTTTCCCCAAGACGATTTTCTATTGTAACGGAATCGCACGGTTTGCGAGTACATCGACTTGCACTCCGTTTACTGCACACTCGACGTTTATTGCACACTCGACTTGCTTGATATTGTCGATCTGCTTATTCGCGGCCTATGCTAGCAACTCGACTAATACTTCCTGGGGACAGGAATCTCCGAATCGGCCCTATGGAATGTCGGGGATTGCACAGTCACCCGATATTCGATGGATCGAATCTTTGATTGACGACGGTTTTTCAAAATTCGCACTCGATGCTTGTGAAAGTCGACTGAAACTTCATTCGCAGGATTCCGATCCCTACGCGCAGTGGTTGATGCTGGCGATGCATGCACAAACAGCGATGGAGCTAGAGACCTTTGACTTTTCAGGCGAGCCGAGGGGTTTGGATGCGATCCGCAAGGGGATCGAAGAACGAACGCAGAGCACCCGAGGAACTCCGCGCGAGTATTGGGTTCGATGGAAGGCGGGTTGGTGTCAATGGCTGATCCAGCAGCGAGCGCTCGGGAGTTACATGGCTGTCCCTACGCGCGAACCACTGAAGGAGTGGGTCATCGCCTCCATTCGTCAGTCACTCGATGCGGTGGAACAATTGCAGTTGGATACCCGCAAGCTAGCGACCGGATCGGGCAAATCCATCACCAACGATCAGAAACTGGATTTGCAGGGGCGATTGGCCTTGCTGCAAGCGGATTTGCTTTATCAAAGAGCGCAGTGTTATCCACCCATGAGCGATGATCGATCCGCAGCGGCGGCTGAGATGCTTCGTTCGTTGGATCAAGCTCTTGGAAAACTTCCTGCCGACTGGATTCATCGTCCTTCTTTGGCTATCGCCCGTATTCGCGGCCAGATTTTGCTTGGTCAATATGACGATGCGATCTCCAGCGCGAACAAACTTTGGGAGAGCTTGCATGCGGAAAGCGATACGCGCGCTACATCGCTTCAATATGAAGGAGCCTTGGCCGTCGTAGGAGCCCGAGCTTCGCGACTCAAGGGTCAATCCGACGCGTTCCTCGCATGGATCGAGCGAGGTGGTGGGCCGATGGCGTCCCCTGAGCTGGCGATGGAGCAATTCGCAGCCGATTTGGATCGAGGAGGCGATCAAGCCGCAGAGAAGGCACTGGAGTGGAAGCGAGCGGTTGGCAAACGGTTTGGTCCCTATTGGGAACAACGACTCGATGCCATGCTCGTTTCGAATAACTCTGCAACGCAGCGCAATAGCAAGGTGCCATCGTTGGAGATTCTGCGCATCGAAATCCGGCAACTGCTCAACGCCAAACGCTTCGAAGAAGCGATCGAAAAACTGCGGCAGGCCGAAATTGCCGCCGCACAGTTGCAGGCTGAAGAAGAAGCGTTGGCATTCGGCATGCAAGTCGCAGCAGTCCACGACAGCCAAGGGCAACGAGATCAGGCTGCGAAGGCTTTCTTCGAAGCTGCTTTGCATTATCCCGGTCAGCCGAAAGCTGCCGCGGCATCATTGATGGGAGCTTGGCTGATCCGCCCAAACATCGACGCGAACGTCGAACCATCGTCGAAAAACCGTTCGCTCTATCGAGAACGATTGCTCGCTACGGCTCTGAAATGGCCAACGACCGATGCTGCGAAGCAGGCGGTGGATTGGTTCGAGCGGGATTGCCTTTCGCAAGACACGATTGCCCCGAACCTTCAACTCTGGACCGAACGAACTGCGGCAACGAAGAAAACATCCTCATCGATCGGCCGATATCTTCTTGGAATGTGCGTCAAGAACGATGCATGGGTCGAGCCCTTGAGCAAGCTGCATGTCGACTTGGATGAATCTTTGAAATCGCTTCGAGGATCCTTGGTCGATACTTACAGCGAAGTGGACCGCGACCGACTGCGAACTTGGATTGCCACCACGGAATTCGATTTGCGCTGGTCGACCCTTGCGGTCGATGGGGATTCAAGCACTTGGCTTGGCAACCTGTCGCGCCTCGTTTCAGGCGGAACTTCGGGCACACCGATCACCGATGACATGCTGCGTGAATCGCTTTCAAATTGGCAAGACGATCCACTTGCGCGACTTGGGATTCTTTGGTTCGCTTGCGAGTCGAGAGCTTCCGCGATGCTCTCTCGGTCGACGGCCCCTTCGGAGCAGGAGTATCGACAATTCGATGCCTTGCAAAGAATCCTGAAGGGTGAACGCGATTTGGATTCGGCATATCCCCTTGGCCCAGCTATCGAAGGAACACTAAGGCGATCCATGCGATTCTATGAGATGCTGGCTTCCGGAATCGGAGGAGATTGGAGCGGCATTCTTAAGCAACTCGAACAGGAACGGGACGCGAATAAGAAATCTGCTTGGTGGCTGTATCGAAGCGCACGGGTACTGCAGTCGATCGAGCCCCAGCGCCAAGAAGCGATTCCATGGTATCGGCTGTTGGCAAGCGGTTTTCCCGCGGGGAGTGAAGCTTGGCTCGAAGCTCGGGCTCGAACCGCGCAGACCCTGCGTTGGTCCGGCGACAGCAAGGGAGCCGATCAGCTGCGGGACCTCGTATTCGCAACCTATCCTGCAGCCGAGCCGAAATGGCGTACCCGTTTCGAAGCCAAATGAACAGAAGCCACCGGTGAGGTGGCTTCTGTAGATGGATTTATCGATTCGTTCTGCGCCGTGTTACTGGACGCCGTGTTACTGGACGCCGTGTTACTTGAAATCGCCAGCTCGGATAATCACCAACCGCTTGGGATCAATGTAACGTTGCCATGCGGCCCGTACTTGTTCCGTAGTGAGTGCTTCGATCTGCTGCTCCTCTGCGGCGATATACCCAAAGTCGCGACCGAGATCGAGATTGGATGCCAATTGTCCAGCGATGGCACCATCGGAAGCGCGACCGATTTTGCGAGCTTCTAGATAAGCCTTCTTAGCATCATCGAGTTCTTTCTCGGTCGGACCATCTTGGATGAAGCGAGTCAGTTCTTCCATCGCGGCCTTCTCCACAGCATCGATGTTCTCCGGATTCGTGATTGCATTGATCGAGAAGCGAGCATCGTTGCCTCGCGATGGGATCGAAATCGAACTGGTCACTCCGTAGGAGAGCCCTTCCTTCTGGCGAATCCGATCTCCCAAACGAGAGGAGAGAGTACCGCCACCGAGAATGAAGTTGCCGAGTTCCAACGGGATGTCATCTTCGCTTTCATCGTTCATCGCAAACGACAAACCGGTAAGAAACACCGCATTGGCCTTGTCGGGAGTGATGATGTTGTCTTTCTTGCCGGTTTGATCTTTCTTGACATCGCGTTCCACACGCTCAAAACGAGTGGAGGATTTCCAATCCTTGAGGGCTTCGCCGATTTCCTTGAGTGCTACTTCGGGATCGAAATCGCCGACGATCGCCACTTCGCCAACGGCAGCGGAGATTTGATCGTTGTAAACCGATACGATGCGGTCGAGAGTTACACTCTTTGCATCTTCGATCATTTCATCGACGGTGCGGGCATAGCGCACGTCTCCTTTCTCGTAGTCGGATAGGGCACGCGACAGTTCGGCGCCTGCGAGCATCGCTGGTTCGGTGGTCATCTGGGCCATGCCCGCGATCGATCGAGCCTTCATCTGTTCGAATTCCTCTTCGGAGAAGGCAGGATTGCGCAGGATTTCCGCGAGCAGCTTGATTCCTTCGCCGAGCGAATCCTTCTTGGCTTGGATGCTGAAGGAGAGTTGTCCGGCACCGCCACCGCCACCACCGGCACCGCGTCCGCCGCGACGTCCGCCTCCTCCACCGCCAGCACCGATCTGAACACCCAGTTCATCCATCTTTTGTCGGAGTGCTTGGCGATCGTACTTCTTGGTTCCAGACATCAACATCGACGCAACCATTCCGGCTGCTACCGACTGATTCATCAAGGAGTCTTCGTTTCCATAGCGAAGGGTCATCGTCATATTGACGGTATCGCCGCGGTTCTTCTTAGGAAGAAGAGCGACTTGGATGCCGTCCATCTTCACGACCGAGGTTCGAGCATCGATGTTCGCCGGAGAAGGATCGAATTCCTCACCGGAAGCGATTGCGTTTCCACCCTTGTAGTTTTCTACAATGGCAGCGATTGATTCGACGGCAGGGACACTCAATCGTTGCGGCTGATCGACGGGAATGAAACGACCGATGGTTCGGTTCTGGACTTTGAAGTAGGTTTTTGCGACACGATTCACATCGTCCGCTGTCACGGCCGCGAGTCGATCGCGTTGAACGAACCAGAGTCGCCAGTCACCGAGGGCCGATGCAGAGCTGAGGGCTTGCGACATCCCTGCGGCATTGGCCATGCTGTCTTCATATCGGCGTTTGGCTCGAAGTTTCGCGCGATCGATCTCCTCTTGAGTAAACGAAGTCGATTCCAGATTCTCCGACAGTTCCAGCAAGACTGCCTCGGCCTCTTCCATCTTCCCTTCGGCGGGTGTTACCGAGAATTGGAACAAGCCGGGATCGTGCGCGTTGTCGGCGAATGCGCTAGCGCTGGTCGCGATCCCCGGTTCGATCAGCTTGCGATCCAAGCGACCGACTTTGTCCTCGGAAAGCACACTGGCGAGAATCGACAGCGGAGCCCAGTCAGGATGCGATGCAGCAGGAATGTGATAAGCCGTCATCAAGGCGCCGATCTTGCCGACCCGTCGAAGGATCACGGTCCGTTCGCCATCCTGAGGAGGCTCTTCGGTGTAAGTAGCATTCAAGTTTCTATCTGGTTTTTGAATGGATCCAAAATACTTGTCCGCCAACTCGAGGGCTCGCTTCTCCTCGAATTTGCCGGTTACGATCAACACGGCGTTATCCGGTTGATAGAACCGCTTGTAGAAGTCCCGAAGATTGTCGATTGGAACTCGTTCGATATCGGATCGGTTTCCGATGGTGGTCTTGCCGTAGTTGTGCCACTCGTAGGCAACGGCCTGGACGCGTTGTGAGAGAACGTTTTCGGGGCTGTTCTCGCCTCGCTCAAATTCGTTGCGTACAACGGTGAACTCCGACATCAAGTCTTCGCGTTTGATCAAGCTATTGACCAGTCGATCGCATTCGAGTTGGATCGCGAACTCCAGATTCTCGTCGGTGGCAGGGAGGGTTTCGAAGTAGTTGGTGCGATCGACGTTGGTGGTTCCGTTGAAGTTCGCGCCGTGATCTCGAAGGGCTTTGGGGACTTCCGGAAACGTCGGAGTCCCCTTGAAGACCATGTGCTCGAGCAAGTGAGCCATGCCCGCTTCGCCGTATCCTTCGTGCCGAGACCCGACCAGCACCGTCATGTTGACACTGATCGTAGGCCGCGAAGGATCCGGGAAGAGAATCAACCGACCTCCATTTTCAAACTTGTACTCTGTGATTCCTTCGACCGTGGCGACTCGCTGTGGCGGTGCAGCATACGCGCCGGTGGCACAGCAACAGATCGCTGCACATAAGAGAAATTTACGCAACATCATCCAACCCCCCTAATAAATTAGAAACACAACGCAGGATGCGATTATAGGCAATAGAGAAGCCTTTGGGGATCCGCTTGGGAAGGGCGAAAAGGCGAAATCAATCACCATGCGGCATCAATCACCATGCCGCGGGCTGGCGATCCATGCTTCCACCGCATTCATCGGCTCAAAGCCAAAGCTATCGTAGAGATGCAAAGCAGGAGCATTCTTCTCATCGACAGCCAACACGATCCGCGACTTGCCTTGATCCAGCATCCATTGGCCCACATAGTCCATGATCTCGGGGCTATATCGATGGCCGCGAGCTGCGGGAACCAGCCCCAAGTACGTCAACTCGCAATCGCGGTTGGAAAGACTCGTCAGGATCAAACAGCCGATGGGGGATCCACCCGCGTGGATGCTCCACCATGCCAACTCGTTTTCGGGCTGGCCAACCGCATAGCCTCGCAGTGTCTGCTCGATCGAGCGGATACCGTTGAGGATCGGCACGTCGAGTGTGTCTGTGTAGGTCTCCTCGACCAACTGACACCATTGATACCAAGGCATGTCGCGATAGGATCGTAACTCGATGGGAGAAAAGGATAATGCCATCGGGCTTCCATCGTGTCGAAAGGGAATGTCGGTGCACTCGAATTGTAACAAACGCGCCGCCCGGATCATTCCCGCTGATTGAAATGCCTTTCGGAGTCCCGATTCGACCGGTCCTTCCGAATCGGCTGGCAAGATGGCTTGTACCAGTTCCACTCCTGTCGCGAGAATTTTGCGACACAGGTCGGTTACGGTTCTACCTAACAGGGCTGGTTCGTCGCCATGTGCGGGCTGGCACTGGAGTCGACCGAGATAGCCGATGGCACCTTGGCAAGCGACTGCATATCCACGCGCGATCGAATCGCCATCTTGAGTTTCAGCCAGAACTACGGGATGCGGATAGGGAGACGCATCCACCATCCGTTTCACTGCTTCGAGCGCAGCGATTGCATACATAGCGGGTTGATCGCTATGGCACCAGTAAATCCATTCTTTCTCCGTGTCGGTGGGGAACGGCATGCGGATGGTTCAATCAGGGAGGTACACAAACCGCAAACCATTGTAAGCATCAATCGACGTCAACGTCAGACCGTTGGTGATGGCCTAAGAGTTCCTGCATGTGTTTCACCACAGATCGCAGGGGATTTCCTGCATTGGATCTACTCGTCGGTAACACAGCCTTGGCTGGCGGTTTTGACGTTCTTGATGTACTTGTACAGCGTCCCGCGCGTGGCCTTCAGCGGCGGTGCGACCCAGGTCGATTTTCGTTGAGTCATCTCGGTCTCGCTTACGGCGACTTCGAGTCGATTGGCATCAGCATCAATCGTTACGAGATCCCCGTCTTTGACCAAGCCGATCGGTCCACCGATTTGAGCTTCGGGGGTGATGTGGCCGACGATGAAACCGTGGGAACCACCTGAAAAACGCCCATCGGTCAGCAAGGCCACGTCCGATCCCAAGCCTGCCCCCATGATGGCCGATGTAGGTGTCAGCATCTCCGGCATCCCTGGCCCACCCTTGGGGCCTTCATAGCGGATGATGATCACATCACCTTTGGCGATTTTCTTTTCTTCCAAGGCGCGGAGCATCGCTTCCTCGCTGTCGAAACAACGGGCTGGGCCGGAGAACTTCAAGCCTTCCTTGCCGGTGATCTTGGCGACGGCACCCTCAGGTGCGAGATTGCCGAACAAGATTTGTATGTGACCGGTCGGTTTGATGGGGTCGCTGATCGGTCGCACGATCGTTTGACCTTTTTTGAATCCGGGTAGCGACGAGACGTTTTCCGCGAGTGTCTTGCCGGTAACCGTCAGGCAATCGCCGTGCAGAAAACCTTCTTCGAGCAAATACTTCATCACTGCCGGGGTTCCGCCGATGGAATGTAGATCTTCTTGGACGAATTTGCCGGAGGGTTTGAGATCCGCGAGATACGGGACTTGGCTGCTGATCTTTTGAAAGTCTTCGAGTGTCAATTCGACATTGACCGCTCGCGCCATCGCGATCAAGTGGAGGACGGCATTGGTGCTCCCTCCGAGGGCAATGACGATCGTCACGGCGTTTTCGAATGCTTGACGAGTCATGATATCGCGAGGCTTGATATCGCGCTCGAGCAGATGTCGGATTGCAGAGGCGGCCCGCGCGCACTCATCTTTCTTGGCGGGATCCTCAGCAGGGATAGATGCCGAATAGGGGAGAGCCATACCTAGAGCCTCAATGGCGGAAGCCATCGTATTGGCCGTGTACATGCCGCCGCATGCGCCAGCGCCCGGGCACGCATGCCGCACAATATTTTCTCTCGTTTCGTCGTCGATTTGGCCAGCGATGTATTGGCCATAGCATTGGAATGCGGAAACGATGTCCAGCGAGTGACCATTCCACTTGCCTGCCCTAATCGTTCCACCATAGAGCATCAAAGCTGGCCGATTCAGTCGGCCCATTGCGATCAAGCATCCGGGCATATTCTTGTCGCAACCGGGTATCGCGATCAGTCCGTCATACCACTGTCCCCCCATGATCGTTTCAATCGAGTCGGCGATCAGATCGCGGGACTGAAGAGAGAACGACATGCCGTCGGTACCCATGCTGATACCATCGCTCACTCCGACGGTATTGAATCGCATGCCGATCATATCATGGGCTTGCACCGCCTTCTTGACCTCTCCTCCAAGATCCAGCAAGTGCATGTTGCAAGGATTTCCTTCAAACCACACGCTGCAGATTCCTACCTGAGCTTTGCTCATGTCCTCGGGCTTTAAGCCGGTTGCATAAAGCATTGCCTGTGACGCGCCCTGGCTCTTGGGCTGGGTGATCTGCGAAGAGTAGCGGTTGATAGTGGTCATGTTGAGGAATTAAGCGGGAACGGAAACGAAACAACACAAGTCGGCCTTCGTTTTACCGTGGATTGCATGCCCACGCAAACCGCCTTGCCCCTCTTGGCAAGTCAATCCTATACTCGCATCAATGCGTAAAGCAATAACAGAGAAGGGATGCAGACCGAGAGAGCGATCCATGCACTCCGCCTGGAACGTGGATTCAGCGGTTGGTCGCTCCCCAATACCTTGAATATCAATAAGTACAACACATACAGTTGCAAAGGCAGGAATAGTAAGCCGACGAGGGATGCACGAAATGCACGGTCCGCACTCTCTTCTCGTTCATTCAGCCGAACGATGATGTCGCTTCCATCGGCTACACTCTCGGATTGGCCCGGAGTCATCTGATGCCAAGCATCGCCGATGAGATCTTCACCGTCTGCGGCTGAGTCATTGAGTATCTCATTCGCTCGCTCAACGTCATCGGCTGGGACCATCAGTTTGACACCCCCCAATGCATTGGAAAAAAGCCCCGCGCAGTTCGAGTCTGCTAGGAAACAAGGAATTTCAGCTTCCTTCAAAGCAAGTTTCGCAACGTGAGCTTCCGCAGTGGTCATGTGCTTGCTGATACAAACCAATTCGTTCATTGCCGATATTCCTCAAATCACGACTGACCAGCGAGTATCCGATCGATCGACTGATACCCATAAGGCAAACCCGTTTCGCACTCGAGATTATACGGCATTCGGATTCTTCATCAAAACTTTGACGCTCCTACCCCTGTCTCCCTACCAAAAGCCACCCGCATTCGCGGTAAACTGGGAAAAATTTTCCGAACCTAGTTATCCCGCGTTCCGTCAACTTCTTTCCCGCAAGACCAATCACCATGAACCGACCCATCCCCTTCGGCCTTGTCTGCACCCTGAGTTTCGCCTTTGCCGTTTTCGCTCCTTGGTCGAAAGTCTCGGCGTTTTTTCAAAGTTCCGACGCCAATGGCATCCCCGAGGCGGATGGTTCTTTGCAATGGTGGAAGGGAAACTTGCACACCCACTCGCTGTGGAGCGATGGCAATGATTTTCCAGAGATGATCTCCGATTGGTATCGTCAGCGAGGGTACCACTTTCTTGCGATCTCCGACCATAACGTGTTGCAGGAAGGGTCGCGTTGGATGTCTCTCAAATCCATCCAGGTTCGCGGTGCCAAGGATGGGCTGGAAAAGTACCGTCAACGATTTGGAGTTAATTGGGTCGAGACGAGAGGCGATGCCAGCGAGTCGCTCGAGGTGCGATTGAAGCCCCTCGATGAGTATCGATATCTTCTTGAGGAACGTGGCCGCTTCATCTTGATTCCTTCGGAGGAAATAACCGATCGGGCCGAAGGGAAGCCTGTTCACATGAATGCGACCAACTTGGCTGAGGTCATCAAGCCTTTGGGTGGCAAGACGGTTCGTGAAGCGATGGAAAACAATCTCCGGGCTGTGCTCGAACAAGAGAAGGCTCGCGGCCGCGAGATCCTCATGCACCTGAATCATCCCAACTTCGGATACGGGATCACCTTTGAGGACTTGGCAGCTGTCATGGCTGAACGGTTCTTCGAGGTCTACAACGGTCATCCCGGTGTCAATCATCGCGGAGACGATCAGAACCCAGGGGTCGAGCGCATGTGGGACTTGGCAAATCATCTTCGCGTCAACAAGCTTGGCGGAAGCATCTTGTTCGGTATCGGGACCGACGACAGCCATGAGTATTTTGGCAAGCCTGGGAGTCGACCTGGTCGCGGATGGGTCATGGTCCGCGCCCAATACTTGACCCCGGAGCATTTGATTCGAGCGATGAAAGCGGGAGACTTCTACGCATCCAGCGGCGTATCGCTGCGCGATGTTCAGTGGGATCCGGATCGTCGAAAACTTTCGATCGCGATTCAAGAGGAACCAGGCGTCACCTACACCACTCAGTATCTGGTCACCACAGCCGACGCCGAATTGGATCAGATCGGTCGGATCGCACATTCGACACAGGACCTCGAGTCCTCATACCGACTGGCTGATGGAGAAACGATTGTCCGCGCCGTGGTCACCAGCAACCTAGCTCCTGTCGATCCCATCTTCGACGACCAAAAGCAACAGGCGTGGACTCAACCCTTCACGACAGTGATTCCCTAGTTTCGCATCTACGGTCAACGCAGATCGGTATGTCCAGAGGTCTTGCTAGGAAGGTGGGATCACCCATTGATTCTTTTCAACCTATTTACCTTGCCTACCGAGCAAGGTAAAAAGAAATCCGATCATGGGTGGTACCTCACGCGACGAATTCTTCAATTGGCAATCCAGCAGCCAACTTCTTTGGACAACTTCTTCTTCTGCGCCACGCCGTATCCTGGTAACGGGCGCAAGCGGCTTTGTCGGCGGACGGGTGGCCGATGCGCTCGAGTGGGCTGGTCACGATGTCGTTCGAATCGGTCGCCGGAAACTCGATCGTAGAGATTACATCTCCTGCGATCTCGCGGAGAATTGGAAAATCGAAAGATTAGGCGGGTGCGATGTTGTCATTCACGCCGCCGCACGCGCATCGCCGTGGGGACCGCGACAGTCGTTCCTTCGAGACAATGTTCAGGCAACTCAGAACCTACTCGAGTTCTGCGCGGCCACCGGGTTTCCTCGGATCGTGCATATATCTTCTTCGAGCGTTTACTATCGAGCCGAAGATCAATTCCATATCTCCGAGTCGACTCCGCTCCCCGAAAAATTCGTCAACACTTATGCCGAGACGAAACGAGCGTCTGAGGAAATCATCGAGCAATACTCCGGTGCGTGGACTATCCTGCGTCCCCGCGCAGTTTTTGGGCCGGGTGACACGGTCCTTCTGCCGAGGATTCTGGAGGCGGCTCGCCGCGGCAAGCTTCCCTTCCTTTACCGTCACGGCACACCGGTCGTGGGAGACCTGATCTACATCGACAATCTGGTCGATCAAATCGCTCAGGCCGCCGTATGCGAGAGAATTTCCGGTACGGTCAACGTTTCCAACGGCGAACCGATCGTCGTCATGGACCTGATCCTCGGCGTTCTCAATCGCATGCAGATCCCACCTCCCTCGCGTCGAATCGCCGTGAACCGAGCGATGTTTGCGGCAACACTCTTGGAATTGGTCTATAAACTAGGGGGATTTCGTTCGGAGCCGCCGATCACCCGTTTCGGTGTGCATGTTTTCGCGTATTCCAAAACATTTGACGTCACTCGCATGCTGCAGTTGTTCGGTTCCCCCAAGATCAGCCTTCAAGAAGGAATCGATCGCACAGTGCGCGAACTGTCTGCAACACAAAGCGCGAGAGGCTAACATGCGCGAGGCGCTCGGTTATTGCGGAGTCGCATCGGCGATCTTGTACTTGGTGATTCAATCGCTGAAGACAATTTTGGCAATCACCTTCTATCGATCCCGCACTGAATGTCGCAGACCCGTTCAGTCCCTTTCGGTCCTGACCCCGATCCTCAGCGGCGACCCGAATCTGGAGAACCAGCTGCGCGCCCACCTAAATGTCATTCCCTCCGGCTCCCCCATCTACTGGATCATTTACGAGCACGACGCGGAGGCGCTGCGAATCACCACCTTGCTCGCCCAAGATCATCAAAGAACACAGCATCAACGGCCGATCACAATCCTGCAGTCGCCAGAGATACCGTTCGATGCGAATCCCAAAGCGTACAAGATGCAGCTCGCCGTCCCGTTGCTCGATACACGCTACGTCTGCGTGCTCGATGACGATACGATCCCGAGTCTGGAAACCTTGGAGGCAGCGATCGGTGCGCTCGAGTCGGCCGATGTGTATACCGGCCTACCGTGTTACCAGAGGGGAACCGGTTTCTGGTCCGACATGATTTGCCATTTCGTAGCCAACAACGGCATTGCGACGTATCTGGCGACTCAATGGTTCGGCCCGCCGGTGTCGCTCAACGGTATGTTCTATGTGATGAAGACGGAGACGCTGCGCAGCTACGGCGGTTTCACTCCGATCTACCCGTTTCTTTGCGATGATTACGCGCTGGCGCGCGTTGTAAAAGAGCATGGAGGCGTGATCCATCAAAGCGTCCTGCCTCATTCCACCAGGACACATGCGGAGACGAGCCGTGATTACTTCCGTTTGTTTCATCGCTGGTTTGCCATGGCGATGGTATTGTTCCGAGATCAGCCGCTTGGTTTGAAGGGGATGATACTGGTGTTGCTCGGTCTGCCACCCTTTCTCCTTTGGTTGTCACTGCTCAGCCCGTTGGTAGGAGTATCGGGATGGATATTGCTTGCATCGGTTTTTGCGCTTCGACACCTGCTGATTCGTTTGCAGCACCGGTGCATCCTCCCGTTCCCGTACCCAATCCATGTCGTGAAGAGCCTGATTTCTGAGCTTCTTCAGCCACTGCATGTTCTGCACGCTTCCCTTTCCAATACGTTCTATTGGCGAAAGTGGCTGATTCGCACTCTGGCAAATGGCAAATTCGAATACGTGAGGGATCGTAGCTGATGTCGCCTTCCATCTGGCATCGAAGGCCGAGTCCCTTGCCCGATCGCGCGCGCCGCGTCTGCTTTGTGAGCGGCCTGAGCGATCCGACCAGTTCGGCGCTCTCTCAGGATCAGCTAACTCTGTTGCGATCGCTTCCGTTCGATGAATCCGAAATCATCGATCGCAATTTCCCCTTCACCTCCGATAGCCGCGAAACAGCTCGCGAAGTCTCAATGTTTTGGGCCAGTTTGATGAATGGTTGGCAGTATGTGAGACTCGGTTCACCCCGATATCGCGAAATCCTGGAGTTGCACTGGAAGAACCTGTTGCAACACACGGGCAAGTTGTATCTGGTATCGTTGAGCTGCGGTTTGGAATTCATTCGCGTGGGGATCGAGTCGTCTGCCGATGCGTCTCGCATTCATGTCGTCGCACTCGGACCAGTCTGCAGACAGCTTCCAAATTGCAGTTTAACGATCATTCAAGGAGAACAGGACTGGATCTCGCGCCGATTCGTGCCCGATGCGAATCATCGTGTTCCCGGCTTGGGACATATGGGTTACATGAATCATCCAAAAGTTCAGGAGATCTTATGCAGCGACTTGGGCAACAGCATTTCCGCCTAAGCGGGACAGGAAGTTACCTGCCTCAGGCGATCGTCTTGGCAGAGGAAATGGATCGTCGCTTGAACAAGCCTCAAGGCTATGTGGCGAGCACAGGAGGTGTTCTCACTCGCCATGAATGTCGTCCGCCTGAGACGCTCACCTCCATGGCGATCGCTGCAGCCCGCAGAGCGATTGAAGCTGCTAATTTGCAATGGTCCGATCTAGATCTGATTATCGATGCCAGCACCTGTCGTCATCAACCGATACCGTGCAACGCAGCACTGTTATCTCAGGCTCTTGGCACCGACGTGAAGGGGGTTCCAGCCTTCGATATTCAGAGTACTTGCCTAGGATTCATCGTCGCCATGCAAGTGGCCAATGGGCTGTTTGCGACCGGTAACTACGAACATATACTGGTCGTTTGCAGCGAATCGCTTCTTGCAGGAGTGAACTACTCGGAGCCGGAAAGCTCTGCATTGATGGGGGATGGTGCTGGCGCAGTCGTATTGTCCCGTTCCAAGTCGCGAAATACGTTTGCTTACTCGCACGAAACGCATGCCGAGCATTCCGCAATATGCGAAGTCCGCGGCGGTTCGCACAATCTTCCACCCTTTGAATACGATCCCTCGAAGGAATGGCTGTATCGTTTTCATATGGATGGGCCGGAACTATTTCGTGTTGCGCGCAAGCTCCTCCCGCCGATGGTCGAGCGACTTCTCGAAGAAACGCAAGTCGATCGAAACTCGCTCCAGGTCATTCCGCATCAAGCGTCTCCTCGCGGTGTCGAAGCGATTCGTCGCTCTCTCGATGTGGGAACGGATGCGTTTCACAATCGCACACATGAGATCGGCAACCTCGCAGCCGCAAGCATCCCTGTGATGCTCGATTGGTTTTGTCGTCGCCCGGAATACACGCATCCCACTCTAACGATGTTGCTAGGGACCTCGGCCGGCTACTCCCAAGCGGCGATGATTCTCGAGGTATAATCTTCTATGACCGTGAGCGTACGTTTCTTCAACAGCGGATATTGTCGCCAAGGCAATGCCATGTCGGGTGGCAAGGGCTGGAAATGGCGACGCTACTACGCTGTCTTTCTCTTGGTGTCGCATCCGGTGAAGGGAAGTTTTCTTGTCGACACCGGATACAGTCAGGACTTCTTCGACGCAACGCGATGGGGCATGGGGTTGCTTAGCCGTTGGATGCTACCTGCAACTCTGGATCAGCATCATGATGCCGCTGGAGTATTGCGATCTTGTGGAGTTGACCCGGAAACCGTGCGATCGATCTTCATCACTCATTTCCATGCCGATCATATCAGCGGCCTGAAGCGATTTCCTAACGCTCGCTTCATTGCCCGTCGCAGCGCTTGGTCCCATCTGGCGTCGTTGTCTGCTTGGCGCAAGTCGCAGGAACTCTTTTTTCCAGCTCTGATGCCAATCGATTTCGAGCAACGAGCCGACTGGGTCGAAGAAACGGATTTCACCGTCTCTTCGTCGATTCTTCCTGGTTTTCGCTCATTCGATTTCTGGGGAGATGGATCGATGTTCTTGGTGGATCTTCCCGGTCATGCGATCGGGCAATACGGACTTTTCTTCCCGGGTGTTTCGCGGCCGATGCTGTATCTCGTCGATGCCGCATGGAATTTAGAAGCGATGCGTCTAGGAAGGATGATTCCCTCGGCCCTCATGTTCCTGCAACACGACGCGAAGGCTTATCGTGAAACATGGGCCAAGTTGCGATCGCTACAGGCAGAAGACAGGATCGATATGGTCGCCTGTCACTGCCGAGAGACCCAAGCTCGCGTCGAGAACCGCGGTGCCAACGATGTCGACTGAACCACCGATGTCCATCGACCTGATCGCACCTCCCTTTCCTGGCCATCTATTTCCACTGTTGGATCTAGGCCAAGGATTGCGCGATCGTGGATTTCGTTCCATCCGCGTGCTGACAACGGCGCGACGCAAGTCAGCCGTCGAAGCATGTTCCTTGGAGTTTGTCGAATTGCTCGCAGGTGCGGACCCCTTCATCGACGCGATCGGAAACACCGAGAAACGTGTCGGCTCCCATCCATTTCGTCTTCTCTCGCAGTTCCGTATGAACATGTCCCTGATGGATCGTTTGCGCGAGGAACTCAAGACCCTATGGCAGGAGCATAGACCGGATGTCGCGATCGTCGACTTCACGGTGCCGTTGGCTGGCATCTTGGCACAGCAACTGGGAATCCCTTGGTGGACCTGCTGCCCGACTCCCTGTGCGATCGAGACGCGAACCTCGACTCCATCTTATTTAGGAGGTTGGCAGCCTCGATCGGATCTCTATGGTCGGATGCGTGATCGCATTGGACGCGGAGTGATTCGAACGTTTAAGAGGACAGTGGGGTTACTGTTCCAAAAACCGTTTCGACGCTGGGGGATCGATGGTGTTTACCGCGACGATGGGAGCGAGGTCGCGTATTCACCCGAGTGGATCATGGGATGCGGCATCCCTGAATTCGAATTCGATCGCGACTGGCCTAGGGCATTCGAGTTCATCGGCCCGCTTACCAGTGGCCCTCCCATCCCGTTCCAACCTCCGGAATTCGAACCGGACCGGCAGCACATTTTAGTTTCGCTCGGCACCCATATCCCTTGGGCGAAGAAAGCCCTTCGCAAGGTGATCCACGACGTCGCACAGGCACTGCCGTACCTACGGTTTCATGTCTCGGGCGGAAACCCAGGGGGTGAGAATCGTGAAGCAGTCGGCAATATCCAATTTGTCGATTACTTCCCGTACAGTGCATTCCTTCCGAACTACTCGGGAGCGATCGTTCACGGCGGAACCGGATTGGTGTACAGTTGCCTTCGCTCGGGCGTCCCGATGCTCGTGGCTCCGCAGGACTTCGATCAATTCGATCATGCAGCCCGCATCGTCCATCGCGGTTTTGGGTTGTCGTGTTCCCTGCGCGAGCCGCCACTCAAGATCGCGAATAAACTGGAAAGTATTCTCTCTGACACTAGGATGCGAGAAACGGTTCAGGCCATGCAGGCTCGCATGTTAGACAAGAATCCTTACGAAAAGGTGGCCGATCGGCTACGCAGCCAGTTCTTCGAAGCATAAGTTCACAGTGCGTCCAATCGCCCGGGTCCGATGAACCACTGTGGCCGGAATCGTTACACTTTGCCAAGGTGTCAGGCGAAGTTCGCGACCATCTGCAAGATCGATGGCAAGGCACCCTTCTACAACGAGGAATAATTCATCCGATGTAGGATGATGATGCCATCGAAATTCACCCTCAAAGACGGCCAACCGCAGGCAATGAGTGTTGACGCGATTGATGACGATGTTGCGGTTTTCGGTTGATGAAACAAGACAAACATGGCAAAGCGTTTGAGCAACAGTGTTCCGGCTCCCAAACTCGCCGCAACGTGGGATGCATGGCCTTACCGAATAGGTTGCCCGGTGTGGGGTTGCAAGGAATGGGCAGGACAGATTTATCCCACCGGCACGCAGTCGGAGAATTTTCTGTCCTGGTACAGCCGTTTGATGCCCACCGTCGAAGGGAATAGCACCTTCTATTCGGTTCCAGGTCCTGAAGTATTTCGCAAATGGGCCGATAGCGCTGCCGATGGATTTCAGTTCTGCTTCAAGTTTCCGCGCAGCATTTCGCACGACCATCAACTGAGCCATTGTCAGGCACTGACCAAGGAGTGGCTTGCACGATTGGAGATACTGAAGGCCGCAGGGCGATTGGGCCCGACTTTCCTGCAGTTGGCTCCATCGTTTTCATCGCGTTCGTTTCCGCAACTCCAGGAATTTCTGGAGCAACTCCCTCGCGATTGGCCATGGGCCGTGGAAGTCCGGCATCGGGATTGGTTTGACGGAGATGTTTGGGAGACGAGACTGAATCGACTGCTGAGCGACTTGGGGATCGATCGCGTTATCTTCGATTCCCGTCCGCTGAATGCCATGGCTCCATCGGATGAGGCCGAAGCGGCGTCGCAAGTACGGAAGCCTAAAGTACCGCTTCGCGTAGAGACCACAGCGCGGCGGCCGATGGTGAGATTGATCGGGCGAAATGATCTGCGGGAGGTAACCGACTACTGGGATGAGTGGGCAGAGCGAATCGCCCATTGGATCCACGAAGGGCTCGAGCCATGGGTATTTACTCATGCTCCCGACGACGCATTCGCACCGATGCTGGTGCATGCGTTGCACCAGCGGATTCAAACGCGACTTTCACGGTTACCATCGCTACCAACATTGGATCAAGTCATCGCGAAAGAGGCGGAGTCCAATCCTCCGAGCGGCAAGCTAACGCAATTGCGATTGTTCCCGTAAAAATCTTTGGTCAGGCGTTGTGTACGCGAAATGGTAGCGAGATCAACCGGGGCATTTTGTGGTAACATTGCCTTAGCTTGATCGGTACGATCCCTCGATCGTTAAATTTTTAGAGTATGAACTCGAATGGATAGAAAACCAATGTTGAACAGATTCTTAAAAATTCAAACCACTTGCGCATTATTTGCTGCATGGCTCGTGTCTTCTTCGAATCCTGCCTGTCTGAAGGCCGATCATGGCTGGACCGGTTTTCAAAACGGTGGGCAATTGAAGGTGAACGCTCTGCCGGATTCCTGGGACGCATCCGGTAAGAATATCGCTTGGCAAGCATCGATCGATGGTTACGGACAATCCTCGCCTGTAGTGTTCAACGATCAGGTTTTCATCACCTCGACCAGCGGGCCGAACAAAGAGAAATGTCACGTCGCTGCTTACAGCCTGAAGGATGGCTCAAAACAATGGCAGCAGGATTTCGCGAATCCCTCTCCCGAAGAAAACAACAACTATGTGAGCCGCGCTGCGCCGACACCTGTGGTCGATGCACAAGGCGTATTCATCAGTTTCGAAGGTGGCCTGATCGTCGCCTCATCCTTCGATGGTAAAACCCGTTGGCAAAGGAACTTGGTCGACGAGTACGGGTCGGTCAAAGCGCGTCATGGATTGGCCGCTTCGCTGGAACAAGACGACCAGCATCTTTTTGTCTGGGTGGAACGGGAAGCGAATCCCTACGTCTTGGCCCTGCGCAAGGATTCCGGCGAAACCGTTTGGAAAGCTCCAGGGGTCGGTGCTACCAGTTGGAGTAGCCCTCGCTTGATCACCGTTGACGGCAAGCCGCAGCTTATTTGCAGCTCTAGCGGTCGTGTTGCTGGCTACGATGCGAAGACAGGGAACAAGTTATGGGAGTTCACCGACATTGCGAACAACACCACATGCACCCCCATCCCGGTTGGCGATGGATTGTTTGTGATCGGAGCATCGGATGGACGGGGCGAACAAGCTGGGGGGACCACCGCGCCCTCCTCAGGACTCATCGCCGTTGAAGCGACAACAGACGGCAAGTACACTGCGAGCTACAAGTGGCGTGCTGACAAGGCGACATGCAGTTTCGGCAGCCCAATCGTCGCTGGCAATCGTGTCTGGCTGGTAAATCGATCAGGGGTCCTCTACCAACTGGACCTCGAAACAGGCAAACAGATTTCAGCCGAACGCATCTCTGCGGGGAGTGTATGGGCCACGCCGTTGGCGACCGAGAATCGACTCTACTTGTTCGGCAAGGCCGGAATGACCTCAATTGTCGATCTCACGAATGCAGCGGAGCTCAGCACCTGCACCCTCTGGGATGCAACTGGCGATGCAGCGCCTCGCGGTGGCCCGCCGGGTGGCGGTCCCGGTGGCATGGGTGGTCCGGTCCTGTACGCTGCAGTGACCGCGAGCGATACTCTCCTCATCCGCCGCGGCGACACGTTGTTCGCAATCCGGCAATCAAAGTAGCACAAAAAATTTTCCGACGCCCCTCGTTCGTTGCATCGTTTGACTCGCGATGCGGTGGATGGAAATGATAGGAAGAATGGGGCCGGTTAGCCCTCGTACGCCGGACTGGAAGTCCGGCCTACCAAACGATTCGTCAATAATCTCTCCAACAACCATCGATGCCGGGCGCCGACAAGACTGCCCCATCAGAGCCGCGGATCGATCGGTTCGCTTTCCATAGCCAGAACTGCAAACACACACTCGTGGACACGGCGCAACGGTTCGCGCCGGACGAAACGCTCGAGAGACTCGACTCCCAGCGCGAACTCGCGCAGTGCCAAAGCCCGCTTGGCTCCCAGTCGGCGTGAGCGCAGACGTTTCAAATGTTCCGGCTTGGTGTATTCGGGCCCATAGATGATCCGCAAATACTCCGCCCCCCGAACCTTGATGGCTGGTTGCAACAAACCATGTGGCCCTTCGGCGATAAACGATAATGGCTTGACCACCATTCCTTCGCCACCCGAGCCAGTGAGTGCAGTCCACCACTCGGTTGCCTCCTGTTCACTCGCCGGGCTCGATAGATCGACCAGCTTCCACGGTGTCGCGAAGAGCACTGGATCCACTCCGTCGGCCAAACGCGACAAGGTCTGCATATGCCAAGTGTGATCGCGATCGAGGTGGACTTTGCCTTCGCTAGCGAGCAGATGAAATGGAGCGAGCCGCAGATCATCAACGCCGACAACATTCCAGCAGTAACGTTGATAGGCTTGGATGTAGCGCTGCACGAGTTGATGTCGCTCGATCGCATCGGTCAAGATTGGCTCGATGGTGGAGATTCGCTCGCGAGTCTTTTTGAGAGCAGCGACGGTCGCTTCGAGACCGGCCGTGCCAGCGACTCCCACGGCAGCATACTGATCGCGGATCAGTGCTTGCGCCTTGGCAGACCATGGCATCAATTCGCAATCCAAGCAGATCCAATCCGTGGCGAGTTCCTGCCACAGACCCACACGTTCGATCGCATCGCGAAGCCGTGCGAGCAACGACTGCTCCATGCCGCTATCGTCAAAGAATGGACGACCGGTGCGGGTAGTCACGATACCAAGGTTATTGTTCCCGGTGATCCCGAAACGTGTTGAAGGAACCCGTTCATCGCGACAAACGATCACCACCGCTCGCGAACCCATATGCTTCTCTTCGCAGATGACCTGCGAAATGCCACCGGCGCGATAGTACTCGAACGCTTCGCGCGGCTGCTCCAGGTACGGTCCATCGCTGGCTGTTTCGCATGGTGACATGGTCGGTGGCAAATAGATCAGCCAACGTGGATCGGCCGCGAATCGGCTCATGATCTCGAGCGCTGCGGCAGCATTCTCGGTCCGGACGGTGATGTTTCGCATCAGTCGCGTTTCGATGTGGCGTTTTCCTGAAACATCTTCCAGATCGAGGACGCCATCGTATTCCTGCTGCAACGATAATGGATGGGGACCATCCTTCAGGAACGGTTTTCGCGGTTCCGCATAGGTCGCCCGCGCGTTGACGGAAACAAACTCACGCTCCGGCCATCGCAGCGCCGTCAGTTTGCCACCAAAGACACAACCGGTATCGATGCAGATCGTATTGTTGAACCATTCCGGACGAGGGACAGGCGTATGTCCGTAGATGACAGATGCTTTTCCTCGATAATCTGCGGCCCAGTTGTATCGAACCGGCAATCCGAACTCATCGGTCTCGCCTGTTGTCTCGCCGTAAAGCGCGAACTCGCGGACAGCGCCCGAACCTCGCCCCTGCATCGATTCCTTCATCCCCGCATGAGCCACCACCAGCTTGCCGTTGTCCATGACGTAATGACTGACCAAATCGTCGATGAATTTCCTGACAGCCTCCCTGAATTCATCCGGCTCCCGTCCAAGTTGTTCCAGCGATTCTGCGAGTCCATGTTTGATCTGAACATTCTTGCCCGAGAGTGCTCGCATCAGCTTGATATCATGATTGCCGGGAACACAGAGGGCCTGTCCAGATGCAACCAAGTTCATCACGAGGCGGAGGACCGCGGGTGTCTTGGGACCGCGGTCGACGAGGTCGCCGAGAAAGACCAGTTTTCGTGGGATGCCGTCCTGAAGGAGTGGTTCCGCATCGCATGCTCCTTCAGGTTCACCCGGAATCGAGGTGATTCGCCAGTGGAGTTGCTGTAGGAGTTCGATGAGTTCATCGTAGCAACCATGCACATCGCCGATGATATCGAACGGCCCATGCTCATGCTTGAGATTATTCCAGAGCCGTTGTCGCACCAAGGTCGCATTGGAGCATTCCTCGGGGCTGCGAAGAGTAAAGACATGTCGAAACCCTTCGCGGAACAGACCTCGCAGTTCTCGCTGCATGGCTCTCCGTTGATTGCGAACGACGTGCGGACCGAAATCGCGATCGGGTCGCGTGGAGTTTCGATCGTGACAAACTTTCTCGGGGGTATCGACGACAATTGCAACGGGGAGACAGTGATGTTCGCGGGCGAGCTGCACCAGTGGTTGACGGTCCTCGGCCCGGACGTTGGTCGCATCGATGACGGTCAGCAAGCCTCGCGCCAGGCGTTTGCGAGCCAAGTAGTGCAGGACTTCAAATGCATCGCCCGTCGCTTCCTGGTTGTTCTCATCATTGGAGACCCAGCCTCGGAACGTGTCCGATGAGAGAATCTCGTTGGGTGCGAATAGACGACGGGCAAGTGTACTCTTTCCGGACCCTGAGGCACCGATGAGAACGACCAGCGATAGCTCGGGAACGATAATTTCAGGAGTCACGAACGAATACTCCCATTTGTGTTGGGCTGCCGACGTCGCGGCCGTCGGATGTGGTTCCCAATTCGCCGATGTTCCGAAATTCGCATGTATATCCAAACCGGGAGCAGATGCTGTTGGCCCAAGCTTGAAACTGCTCGCGTGTCCACTCAAATCGGTGGTCTTTGTGCCGCATCGAGCCTGCCGTGAGCGATTCCCACATCGCGTTGTATTCGCTGTTGGGAGTAGAGACGATGACCAGTTCCGGCTTCATACTCCAGAATACGACTTTCTCCATCGCCTCGAGTCGCGGCTGGTCCATATGCTCAATGACTTCGCAGAGGACCGCCGCATCGACACCGTCCATGCGCTGATCGCGATACATCAGGGAACCATGGAGCAGTTCCACTCGTTGTTGCATGCGCGGTGGAAGGCGATCCAATCGAAGACGATCCGCAGCCATCTCTAGGCTGCGATGGGATACATCCATGCCGATGATCTTTTCGAGGTTGGGTTGTTTGAGAAGCTCGCGCAGCAGTTTGCCTTCACCACAACCGAGGTCGACAACTTTACGTGCCCCATGAGTTTGAAGCACAGACAGGATTTCGTGGTGACGTTGCTGATGCAGACTGAGTTTGTTTTCAGTTGCTTCCTCGCGAGGATCATCCGGGCTATCCGAATCGATCGCGATGGGGCTTTCGCCATCCTGTTCGCGCAGTTGCTTGATCGCGTCATCGGCGAGGGTGCGGCGGTACTTTAAATAGCGATTGGCGATCAGTTCCCGCTCCGGGTGCTGGGCCAGCCACCCTTCGCCGTGTCGCATCAGTTTCGCGACCTCGTCATCGCCGACGTAGTAATGTTTTTCGTTGTCGAGTACCGGGATCAACACATACAGGTGGCTCAAGAGATCGCTCAGTGTTTTCGTAGCGGCCAGTTCGATACCGAAGAGGGAGGGTTTATCGCTCGGCTCCCCAGTAGTGTTCGATGAATGCACCGTCACAGATACGCGATATCCCAGGGGCTCGAACAATCGATGAAGCAGTTCCTCGCCGCTTGCGCATGGTAGAGATGGAATACGAACTTCGAGAGGGATGGCAGTAGAAACCAATGCGGGGTGATCCTTGCAATTACCTGCGAGAGCCGTGCCGTAGACCTGGGCGATGGCAACCGCCAGCATCGACGAGGCGACATAGGGGCGATCATTGACGTACTGGTCGAGCGTTCGTTCACCTCGTTTGCCTCGTACAAGTCCGATGGGGTCGACATCGAGCATGAGGCATGCTGTGCATCGTTCGTTATCGGAATCGGGATAGAAGACATGAGCCTTGCCGAAGGCCAAATCAAACGACTGCACCCGATCGGGATGTTTATGGAGGAGGTACCCTATGTCCGAAGGAGGATGATGTGTGGTGGAAATCGAGAGAAGCATAAATCGATGTGATATCCAGGTAACCGAAACAGCTTGCGACGAAAAAAGTTTAGGAGCAAAGACAAAAAATAGCTATCCATACAAAGACAGCGACACGACTAAGCATTGGATCAGCAATGGGGAGTTCACCTTCACGAATAACTGATCTTTCTGAGAGGCGAGAGTCTCGGCGACTGTCATGGATTCCAATTCAATGTTCTTTCTAACCTAAGAATTCGATCAGGGTCGTGATCATGAGTTTCGCTGCTTGTGCCTGACGAAGGCAACGAGCGGTGATGTCTTGCGAATCCTTCGGCGAAGGCGCAGACAAACGGTACTCTTTGCAGATCGTCGCAGTCTGATCGCTTCGAACTGCGATCGCACAGTAAACGATCCCGTCGAGATGCTCTGGGGATCCAGGGCCCAAGTGGCCAGTGATCGCTCCCGCGAGCGTTGCTTCGGGGGTGCATTGCAAGGCCGATTCGGCGAGAGCCAAAGTGACCACATCGCTGACCGGTCCAACGCTGGGATCCTCGAGCACCGCAGGCTCAATCCCCGCCCAACGAATTTTTGAATCATTGCGGTAGGCCACCAGCGAACCGCACAGATAATTCGAAATTCCAGGAATTCCACCCAATTCCGCAGCCACGAGTCCTGCGGTGCAGCTTTCTGCCAACACGAGCCGATGCTCGAATCGACGCAGTGACGCATACAAATTCAATGTTTCCGAGTACACTGAAACCTCCTCGATTTTGCCCCCTGATTTCCCGCCTTTGATTGTATCTCCGAGAACGTGCTCGCAAACGAATCTTCGCCGCGAAGCCCTAAGGCTCGCCCTATTTCAGGAACTCACATTCCCGCGTTCTGCTTTGGGACGGTTCACGAATTGGCCCACTATGCAGCATACATTGTGGCGGGATTGGTGCGGGAACGAGCCGCACTCGGACAAAAGACGGTGATCGGATTGCCAGCCGGTTCCACCCCGCTGTCGACCCTGCGAGAGCTGATTCGACTCCATCGGGACGAAGGACTCGACCTGTCGAATGTTGTCCTGTTTCTGCTCGATGAGTACTACGGCTTGCCTCCAGGAAGCCCCCAGTCGCACCGCACGTGGCTGCATGAGCAACTCGTCCAACATGTCAATATTCCGCCCGAACAGGTTCATTGCATGGATGGGAATGTACATGCGAGCGATGTCGATCTCCATTGCCGACGATTCGACGAAGCCATTCAACAAGAAGGGGGCTTCGATCTGGTTCTGCTGGGGATCGGGATGAATGGGCATATCGGATTCAACGAACCCTTCTCCGCCCGACGCAGTCGCACTCGATTGTGCACCCTGGATCCGATCACTCGCCGAGGTGTCGCAAGCGACTTTTTCGGAGAGGAGAATGTCCCGACGCAGGCGCTCACGGTCGGCCTCAACGCAATCCTATCCGCACGCCGTATCCTGCTCATGGCGATCGGTGAACACAAGGCCAAGATCATCGTCGAAGCGCTCGAGGGTGCGATCACAGAACGGGTCCCCGCATCGTTTCTTCAAGAGCACGGCGATGTCCGAACCCTTCTCGATACACCTGCAGCATCGTTGCTCAAGGGATACTCCACACCGTGGCGACTTCGCAACGTTGAATGGAACGATGACCTGATCAAGCGAGCAGTGCTATGGCTGTGCAGCCAGACGGGCAAGTCGTTGTTGAAACTCGATGCAGATGATTTTCGCGCGCACGATCTGCATCAATTGCTCCGTCACCACGGTCCTCCCGAACGATTGTCGCAAGCCGTCTTCCAGTGGATGCTCAACACCATCGACTACCATCCAGCAGGAAAAGAGTCGAAACGGGTCCTCTGTTTCAGTCCCCACCCTGACGATGATGTTATCAGCATGGGTGGAACGCTCATTCGTTTGATCAACGATCAACACGATGTGCACATCGCATATATGACCAGCGGCAACATTGCAGTCTTCGACCACGATGCTCGCATGGTCGCCGATCTGGTCTCGGAATACAACCGTATCTTTGGAATCGAGACCGAGCGATCATCGGCGCTCGCGCAGGAAATCCGATCCTCCATTCAAAACAAACGCCCTGGACAACCCGACACGCAATCTGTCCTGAATATCAAAGGATTGATTCGAAAGAACGAAGCCCGCGCCGGCGCCATCGCGATCGGTTGCAAAGAGAGCAACCTCCACTTCCTCGATCTTCCCTTCTATCGCACCGGGACCATCGCCAAGAATCCTGTCGGGGCCGACGATATCGCTATCCTCGATGAACTCCTACGTCGAGTAATGCCTGACCAAATTTACGTTGCAGGGGACTTGGCCGATCCGCACGGCACCCATCGCGTTTGCGCAGAAGCTATCTTCAGCGTCCTGCTCCAATGGAAATCTCGCGGGGAAGCTATCCCCGACGTATTGTTGTATCGAGGCGCCTGGCAGGAATATCCGCTCCACGAAATCGAAATCGCCGTCCCCTTGAGCCCCAGCGAGATCGCTCTCAAACGACAAGCTATCTTCATGCACGAGAGCCAGAAGGACAAAGCTCTCTTCCCAGGAAGCGATCCTCGGGAATTCTGGCAGCGTGCAGAAGATCGCAATCGCGGTACCGCAGACAGTTACAATTGCATCGGACTTCCCGAGTTCTTCGCTCTCGAAGCGTTCACTCGTTGGAAAGGGAACCCGATCTAATTCGCCGAGATCGATCTAAGTCGCCGCTGTAGCGTCGCTGCTGACCGTTGATTCGGTTTCCTCAGCGACAGAGCGGCGACGGCGGCGACGTGGTCGGACCGCTGCCCACTCCTTGGTCATCATCTCGAAAACTTCCGGTGACTCGTATCGTGCGATGTTCTTCCCCTCGGGAATCGGACCGATAAGACCGCGAAAGACGGGCATGCCACGAAGATCCAAATCGGTACTGCTGTCATCTAC
>JAGWWZ010000025.1 GCA_018970165.1 Planctomycetota bacterium
ATCGATCCGTATCACATGGCAACCAGCGCCATCGACGAAGCGGTCCGCAATGCAGTTGCTGTGGGTGCTCGCCCGGATCGCATCGCGATTCTCGACAATTTCTGCTGGGGAAACACCGACAGACCTGAAACCCTCGGCTCCCTAGTGCGTGCAGCCATCGCGTGTTCGGATCTTGCTATCGCATGGAACACTCCATTTATCAGCGGCAAAGACAGCCTCAACAACGAATTCACTTGGGTCGACACCGATGGCGAACGGCAAACGATGGCGATCCCATGTTCGTTGCTGATCAGCGCCATGGGCCAGATCGACGATGTGGCACATGCGGTGACAATGGATCTGAAGAAGCCTGGCAATACGATCTATATTTTGGGGGTTACCCGCAACGAACTGGGAGGATCGCATGCAGCCTTGGTATTGGGTCTCAAGGGAGGGCTAGTACCCAAGGTCGATGCCCCGCTGGCGATGCGAATCTATGAACGGGTTCACGCGGCCATCCAACGAGGTTTGATCCAATCCTGTCATGATGCTAGCGAGGGGGGATTAGCTGTCGCATTTGCTGAGATGGCTTTCGCTGGCGAGTTGGGACTTCGATTAGATGTAAGCCAACTTCGCGAGCAGAGTTTTGTGGATGCGGGGACGCTCATGTTTTCCGAATCCAACAGCCGCCTGATTTGCGAAGTTCCCGAAGCATGCGTCGAGGAGTTCGAGGCATCGATGTCAGACATCCCGTATTACCGCGTGGGAACCGTCACACAAGATGATCGGGTTGAAATCCTCTGCGATGGCACTCCGCTTGTCGACTTGCCCTGGAGCGTACTCCGCTCCCTCTGGCTCGCACCTCTCGATTTAGGCTAGCGAGCTTTCAATTTAGTCCACAAAAAATCTCCGACTCTCTTTCTAATACGTGCCACCCACCTATTTGACAGGCAGGGGTCGATCTGATAAATTGATCGCGTTAGGAGATAAATAGATGCCTAGACCATTACGATCGGAACTGTTCAACCCCAACGAAGTGGGGATTGTCCACTGCATCCAACGCTGTGTTCGGCGTGCATTTCTAGCAGGAAAGGATCCGGTGACCGGAAAGGACTATGGAGCCCGACGGGAGTGGATTCGTGAACGGCTTGAGTGCCTAGCCTCGGTCTTTGGCTTGGATGTGCTGACCTATGCGATACTCTCCAACCACATGCATATCGTCCTGCGTAACCGGCCTGATGTGGTGGCTCAGTGGTCCGACAAGGAGGTGGCTCGGCGATGGCTGAGTCTGTTTCCTGGCCAACGGCTTGATGAGTTCTTGGGTCAGCCAACCCAAAGCCAGATCGATGCGATGGTTCGCGATGGCGGACGGATCGCGGAGATCCGTGAACGGCTTAGCAATCCCTCTTGGTTTATGCGTGCGTTGGCCGAACCGATCGCGCGGTTGGCAAACCGGGAGGACGAGTGCACGGGGCGATTCTGGGAAGGGAGGTTCAAGGCCCAGGCGATCCGGGACGAGGCGGGATTGTTGGCTTGCAGCATGTACGTCGATTTGAACCCGATTCGGGCCGCGATGGCCATGACACCAGAGGAATCGCTACATACTTCGGCCTATGATCGGATCGAGGGGATGCAAGGGAAAAAGATCGCTTCCATGGCTGCGGAAACAGTCGTGCTGTCTATTGAGGAAGCAGGCCGGATCCGGCGAACGTCAACACCCGATCAACTGCGTCAGCGAAGAGCGAAAGCCAAGCAAGGGCGCCGAGGGGCATCGATCTTGAGGGATGCATGGTTGGCTCCGTTGACGCTCGATGAGCGAGGCGTCCCCGGTCCGCAGGTGAGTTCTTCGCCGGTCCGGGCGAGCGACAAGGGTTTCTTGTCGATGTCGCTTGCGGATTACTTAGCGCTACTAAAGTGGACCGGCAGCCATCGGCCGAGTCTGGGTAAGGTGGAGGCGACACCGCAGGTGAAGCCGATCTTGAAGCGGTTGGGGATCGATGGATCGATGTGGATTGACTTGGTGTGGAAGTTCAGAAAGTACTACCAAGGGAGTGCGGCCGGTTTGCCGGACAGTCTGGCTCAGGATGCGAGGGGGCATCAGCACAGGTGGCGACGCGGCCAGCGGGCAGTGCGCCGGATCTTTGCCTCGCCCGGGTGATAGTTCGCGAGCAATATGCTGAGGATCCGTTTTGCCTGCTACCCAGTCACTGCGTCGAGCCGCTCGCTATCTAGCAACGCGTTGTGGCGTCTATCTGACGATTGCACGTATTTGAGTTTTGCGACTCGTGCTTTGGTGGGAGGCTACGCACGGTATTTTTTGTGTCAGCCCCTCAGGCATTTTTTATCGCGAGCGAAGTGCATACCGTGGCTCGTTGTGCCACGGCAGTCACTATTACATCCCGTCGGGCTTGTGCAACCCACGCCCCCACTTGCATTGGGCGTCACCGAATTATCCCAAGTAAGTTGTCCGCTAGCTAAACAATACGTGGGTGGCACGTATTGTCATTCTACTTCCGGGTCGGGACGGTAATACCTGATGACCGCATCGAGATTCTCTGCGATGGCTCCGCGATCATCGATTTACCCTGGAGTGCGCTTCGTTCCGTGTGGCTCGCCCCGCTCGACCTGGGCTAACGGGAGATGCGGGCGAGAGTCATCAGGCTCGGTTCAATATGGGGCGGCCCGCTTCCACTACGAATTCGGCTCGTGTTTGCACAGGTGAACCGGGCCGATCAACGTACTCGACGGTCCGATATCGGGTACGCCATTGCTGTGGAGTCACTTCACACTGAACGTACCCGCGTTCGCCGTTGTGGAATTTGACAAACGGATTCTCCTCAATGAGTTGCTCCAGGTATTTGGGGCGATCGAAACCGTTCCCCCCAGAGGAAATCGAGGTGCCGACGAATTCCGTTGCCACGTTCGGTGAATCGGGGTCGTCGAAGTTGATCTTGAGTTCGTTCGCCCAATTGGTGTGGATGTCACCTGTCAGCACGACTGCATTTGCTTTCGTATCTGCAATCTGTTTCAGCAATCGCTTTCGCGGAGCGTCGTAGCCAGCCCATTGATCCATGCTGACTTTTTTCTCCAGTCCGGGCTCGCGATCGACGCGAGCGACCATGACCTGTTGCCCGAGGACATGCCAACGCGGATCGCTGTTGGCGAGTTGCTCGTTGAGCCAGTTCTCTTGCTTTGTTCCCAGCATCGTCGCCCTCGGATGAAACACTGCTCCCTCGAGTGGACGTTGGCCATCACCGTTGGGTTGATCGGATCGGTATTGACGAGTATCGAGCATCGCGATGTTGGCGAGTCGACCGAAGGCGATGCTTCGGTACAACTGCATATCGGGACCGACAGGAACAGAATACGATCTTAGAGGCATATGCTCGTAGTAAGCTTGATAGGCTGCTGCCCGGCGCGTCATGAAATCGCGAGGATCAACGAACAGTTCTTCCGAGTTGAGGTTGGCATAGTTGTTATCAAACTCATGATCATCCCAAGTCACCAACCATGGACAATGAGCGTGGGCTGATTTCAAGTCGGCATCGGATTTGTAGAGCCCATATCGATTGCGATAGTCTTCGATGCTAACGATTTCCGGGCTGTTGTGATAACGGGGCTTGTTGCGGCCAGGACCTCCCTCATAAATGTAGTCGCCGAGGTGAAGGATCAAATCTTGTGAATCGGCGACCATGTGTTGGTAGGCCGTGTAGAGACCCGCCTCATAATGTTGGCAGGACGCGAATGCGAGTTTCAAGCGTTCCGGCATCGCGTCGTTAGCAGGCATGGTCCTGGTTCGTCCGACGGGACTCACCGCATCACCGGCATGAAATCGGTACCAATACCATCGCTCCGGTTGCAGTCCGCGCACTTCGACATGCACTGAATGAGCCAATTCCGGCGAAGCGGTGATTGTGCCCTTTTGCACGATCTGCTGCATCGATTCATCGGAAGCGATTTCCCAAGCGACTTCGATCGACTCCGCAGGAACGCCACCTCCATTAACCGGATCGGGGGCTAATCGTGTCCACAACACCACGCTATCGCTTGCCGGTTCCCCCGACGCGACTCCGAGTTGGAATGGATCCTTGCTCCATGCCCAAGTTCGTCGCGTGGCACCTAACGCCATTCGTGAAACCAGTGGTAAAACCGCGAGCGAACCTCCCGCCAGTAAGAAAGCCCTTCGATCGCGAACAAACTGCTCCGCTTGATACCATGCTCTACGTGACACTCGAGGATTCCTTGTTTTATGGTGACGACAGGGCTGAATAAACCCACAGCTGTGGACCTGGAAGTTTTCTATTTGAAACAAGCTTCCGGGATGTGGGCAACCGGGATTTGATGAAGTTCTGGTTTACCATCCCAGACAATTTTTTGAAGATGCGACTTCGGCAGTTGCGAGGGGGCAAGAAAATCGCGACTTCAAAACCCTTATCGCTGGACTCGGATCAAGAAAACAACTGCGGCGTGGTAACCCTATCCCACAGTTTCGCAAATCGGGATATCCTGAGTCATTCTGAATTTCGAAACGTCTCCGATAGGAAAAGACAAAATGGATGCTCGAGAAGCGATCAAACAAACGTTACGCACTACCAACATGGTGGTTTCCAGCTACCTGAGCGACCTGAGCGATGCCGACCTCATGATTCGGCCTGCTGAGGGTTGCAATCACATCGCCTGGCAATTGGGGCACCTCATTGTCTCGAACGCAGGGATCCTCGATTCTGTTGCACCAGGTGCTGCTCCGACATTGCCAGCGGGATTCGCCGAGCGACACGGCAAGGATCAAGCGAAGAGCGATGATCCATCAGGATTCGTCTCCAAAACAGAGTATGAAACTCTGCTGGCCCAAGTCGACGCCGCAGTCATGTCAGCCCTTGATAGAATGACCGATTCCGATCTCGATAAACCGAGCCCAGAGCATTGGCGGAATATGTTTCCTCGAGTCGGCGATGTAATGGTCTTGCTGGCGACTCACTCCCTCATGCATGCAGGTCAGTGGGTTCCTGTGCGACGCAGTCTGGGCAAGCCGGTACTGATCTGATCAGCAAACGCTCTCTTCGAACCGAACGAACACTCTCTCATTGCTACGCGTTGCGAGCCGATCGTGGCAATGCAACGAGTCAGGAACCATTCATGTCCTCTATGTCTCTTCCCCGATCCTTGATCGTCGCCATCCGAAGCATGCTGGCGATTGCTGCGATCGCGGTCTTGGCTGTTCAATCCCTTGGGCAAGTCATCGATCACCGAGCGTTGCTGGAACGAGAGACATTTTGGGATAATCGCGATTGGGACTGGTATATCGATCATGTTCCCGCCTTCGATTGCCCGGAACCGGACTTGGTCACGACCTACTACTACCGGTGGGAGTTGATGACGAAGCATTTGACGTATGGTTCCCCCGATGCGGGTTACTTGTTCACTGAGTTCATCGATCGGCCTTTTTGGTCGGGAGCCTATGGCGCGATCAGTTGCCCTGCAGGACACCAACTCTACGAAGCGCGATGGCTGAGGTCTCCGCGAATTGCGAGAGATTACGGGCGTTACTGGTTTGAGACTCCCGGCGCGCAGCCTCGCAACTACTCGACCTGGCTAGCTGATTCCGTGGTCGCGGTCGACCAAGTCCACCCGAACTCCGAATGGACCCGACAGCTGCTACCGAAGCTCATCGAGAACTTCGAAGCATGGAAGGCTAGGCACTACGTCGAATCGTATCGAGGAGAGCCGGTGGGGCTGTTTTGGCAAGTAGGTCACGATGATGGGATGGAGTTCAATATCGCCAGTCGACAGACCAAAGATATCTTGCGGGGGGCTCCCAGCTATCGTCCCTCGTTCAACGCATACATGTGGGCCGAAGCCGTCGCGATTGCCGATCTGGCGCGGCGGGAAGGAGACGAAGCAACGGCAAAAAAGTATCAGGCCTTCGCGGATGGGCTTCGAGAGAGAGTCTACGAAAAACTCTGGGACCCAAAGCGACAGTTCTTTTTGATCCGATACCGGGACGACGAAGAGAAGGATGGGCACAAGGTTACCGCCAACTCCTTCATCTATGAAAAAGGCCAATTCGCCGGGAGTCCCTATGGCCGGGAATTGATCGGTTACGTTCCCTGGCAGTTTGATATGATTCCACCCGACTCGCAGTACGATGTGGCTTGGGGCAAACTGATGAACCGGGATGGGTTCTTCGCAGACTACGGTCCGAGTACCGTCGAACGCAACGACCCGATGTTCCTCTTGATGAAGAGTTGCTGTTGGTGGAGCGGTCAATCCTGGCCTTACGCCACCACGCAAACGCTGAAAGGACTCGCGAACCATCTGCAGAATGGACCGTCATCGGTCATCTCGGCCGACGACTACCTGAAATCGTTATCGATCTATGCCAGATCGCACCGCAAGGATGGACGTCCCTACTTGGCCGAAGCACTCCATCCGGATACTGGATCGTTCGAAGGACATGACGGTTACAACCACAGTGAGCACTACTTTCACTCGGGATACATCGACCTCATCATTACCGGCTTGGTTGGGATCGACCCTTCCAATACAGATACCCTTCGGCTCGTTCCCTTGTTCCCTGATCATTGGGACTATCTCGCACTCGACAACCTTCGGTATCGCAACCGCGATATCAGTATCTTTTGGGATCGGGAGGGCACGCGCTACGGCATGGGACCTGGACTCCATATCCTGTGCGACGGTCAAATGATTTGGGAGAGCAAGAAACTTGAGCTCGCATCGGTCGATCTGCCTGCTCCAAAGAATGCCTCGGGTTCCAAAGAACAGGAAAGCAATGGACATGTAAACCATCTCGTCAACAACGATGGTTCCTACTTTCCTCGAGTCGTTGCTTCATCGACAGCCGAAGGGACCTCGATTTCCAAGATTCAAGATGGCAATTATTGGTACGTCCAACATCCTCCGAATCGCTGGGCGAGCGTTCCTGAATCTGATTCCTCTGCCACCACCACTACCACCACCATCGAACTGGATTTCGGGATGCTTCGCTCAATCGATCGATTGAAGCTTTACTTCCTCGATGATGAGGAAGAGCGAGTCGGCTCCATTCGCGCACCCCAGGGTGTTCGCGTCGCGACCTGGTTCGATGGAGCATGGAAGTCGGTTGAGATCGACTCGTCCATCCCATGGGTCGGACATCGCCCTACGACGCTTGAGTTGAACAACGTGTCGGTTTCGAAGATTCAATTGCAAATCGATGCACCGAAAGGGTACGCGATCGGTTTGACGGAGATCGAAGCTTGGGGGCCTTCGGAGTTGCCATATCGTGTTGCACCAACCCCTGCAGGAAATCTCGCATACCGTGCACCGGGCGATGAGTATCCACGAACGATTGCTTCGCATAGCGACCGGTTCGGTGGAACGCCGGAAAAGGCCAACGATGGGAAGACGATGTTTGCTCCCACGCCTATGAATCGGTGGACCAGTTACGAGTCTCCTTCGGAATCCGATTGGCTCGAAATCCAATTCGGAAGACCAGTCGAATTTTCCCGAATCGAGATGGGGATCTATGACGATCGAGGTGGTGTTCAGCCGCCGAAGTCCTTTGCGGTGGAAATCCTTCAAGACGGTCGCTGGCAGCGTGTGGAACGAGAAGTGCATCGACCGAGGAAGCCGATCGGAAGCCGATGGAACGAAGCGCGATTCGATCCGGTCCGAGCGGACCGAGTTCGAATCGTGTTCGAACACAATTTGCCAGCCAAGAGTGGCGTTACCGAGGTGATGATTTGGGAGCGTTAGGCTCGATCCACTCGACGTTGGGATCTTTGCGAGGAGCCGCTACTTCGGTGAGCGCATCGGCAGGGATACTGAACTCGCTCACTGCCCGAGCTCCTGTGCCGATCTGGGCAAAGACAGTCACGTGCTTGACATCCTGTTGATCGGGTGGGAAACGAACGCTCCCATTGCGGGCCACGAATGCTTCGAGCGGCAGGGTGATCGATTCGCCTGCCGGTATCCCCTTCGGCTCTTGAGCATAAAACTGCTTATTTATCCCAATCGATAAATTTCGCCAAGATTCCTCGGTTGTATTGCGAACGCTGATGGCAGGGACGAGACGTTGAGGGTCTTGTACCGATTTGGGAGTAATCCACATCACATCCATGCGAACCAAGGCATTGAGCGGAGGTTCCGGAATTTTCTCCATCCACAATGCCAATCCCAAGCCGAAACCGACCGGAATCAAGATGCACAATGCGATGAAGCAGGTGAGGGAGAGTCGATTGAAGGTTATGCCATGGACCATGTACGACCTGTTGGATCGGATGCAGGAATGCTCTACTATTGGCAAACCGACGATTTTGTCAAACCTCATTGGACGCTAGGGTAGTCAAGGCAGTGAACCCAACGCTCAAAAAATCCTTGCAGTCACTGGAGAATCTGCTCTGCGTTGAGCCCTTCGCAGTCTCGGTGAATTCAGCCGTCCGTTCGCAGACGCTCATGGATGTGATTCGTCAGTCGGAGCGTTCGGAATCGGAGCGTTCGGGGGTTTCGGTCGGGGAGAAACGTTTATCGGAATCTCTTCGCGAAGCGTTGCTGCAGGCTCAATCGATTGTATCGGCTCCCGCTTGTCCGATCGTTGCGGTGTTGGGGATGTTGAATGCGGGGAAAAGTTCGCTCGTCGCAACGTTTCTCGGCCCTTCGGAGCCGGACAAATCGCCTTCAGAAAATCCCATTCGTCATATCGATCAACGTCGAAGAGTGTTAATCGGCTCTGCGAACAACGAGGGGACACACCGATTCGTATTGTGGTTACCCGATTCGTGGCGTACCCAAACGGAAGTGTGGGGATTTGTTACTCGGCAACTTGAGTCGGTGTTCGCTTCTGGGTGCGAGATGCTGTCTGACGATCCGGTCGAAGCGGCGAAGCAATACAACGATATGGCCCCTCGCATGATTCGAGATGCGAGTGGCAAATCCATTCAGCGACAACCCATCGAGATTCCTCTGATTGCGACCGATCCGAATTTGGACCGGTTGGGGATCGCATTGATGGATTGCCCGGATATTCAAACTGGCTTGGTCGCACCGAGTTCGACATCGACGCCGATCACGCGGTATGAAGAGGCCTCGGCTCGGGCGGCGGAAACGAGATTTGAAGTACTATCCAAGGCGGCGATCATTTGTTCCGCCTTTCTTGTCGTCCTTCCTGCCCATGCGCTGCATGATCAGACCGTCTCGCGGTTGTTGAAGTTGCTTGAGCAGCGCATGCCGCATGTACAACGGATGTTGGCGGTGAATCGAGTGCCCAGACGCTATGCGACCGCCGATATCGCGCGCGAGGTGGATCAGTTGTACCGCGCGTCGCACATTCGCCGAGTCTACTTGGCATATAACTTTGACGGCCCCCTCTTGCGAGAGCGGCTACCGCCCCCTCCTGTGGATCTGATTTCTTCGAAGACCGAGTTGCAGTTGCCCCTTTTCTTTCGCGTCGATCGAGCGCCCGCTCCTCAGCCTCCCGATACCATCGCCGATGCCGATTGGTTGATTCGCATCGGCGGACAACTGCAAGCGACCGAACTGCTCGCCGATGCGATTCGCTCAGCGACCACCCACTTGACCACGACTGTTCATCGTTCTCTGACTATCGCTACGCAACATATCGAGCAATTGGAACAGCAGGTTCGATACTTGAGACAGGTGATCGCCGATGCCTGCACCGATTTTTCGATCGATCCCTCCTCGGCGTCTCAATCGGGATTGCGGTTGCAGGCATCACGGCAAATCATTCAACAGATCGCGGAATCTTTGGAGCGTACGGCCCCTTGGTGGGCGAAGCCCGGCCGATGGATGCAACGCATCGCCCAAGCGGGCAAGTCGACGGTCGCAGGAGCCGTTTCGTGGCTTCGAGTTCCTGGATGGCTCTCCGATGGAAGCGGTGCGGTCGGTGAATGGGTGCGAGCGCGTTTCAAACGGGGCGAAGCAGGCCGAGTCGTGACAGCCGATACTCTCTGCGATCACTTGGCACGGAGAGATGCACTCGGGCTTCTCGGTCTGGATGAATTCCCAGAGAAACAAGGAGCCGTTCGAGACGCATGCCAACGCGCGATCGAACGATTTCAAGCCGAGAGCACCGCGCAATTGGAGCCTCAGCACATCGACGCGTTGACGAGCAAGATTTGGTCGGAGATGCCTGTTCGCCAACGTATTCTCAGCGGGGTTGCTCCAGCGGGTATTTTGTTCGCGCCGTTGTTGGCCGTGATCATGATCCCCCTCGATTTCGGTGGGACATCGGTGCTCGTCTTTGCATCGCTCAAGGAACTTCTCTTCGCGGGGGCGGCCGGGGTCGGTCTGATGTTGGCCAGCGCCGATTCGGTACCCGCCATGGCGGAGTCCGAGAGTGCTTGGCAACAGTTGTCTGATTTGGTTGCGGTGATGACGGATGAGTTGGGGCTACAGCGTGCAGCCAGTGGCGAACCGACGATCGTGAAGCTGGGAGGAGGCTCGCGACAGCTTGTTTCCAGTTCGATCCCGGTGAAGGAAAGTCATATTAGTGATCTGCCGTGCGGTGCTTGGCGTCCGATGACGATCGACCGATCGAATTTGGAATCGATACATCAACTACTGGATACAATGGAGCGGTCACAGCGAACATGAACGAAGCAGATCGACTCGCGGACGAAATCGAGCGAGCAGCCCGTCGGTTGCTAGGTCATCAAGCGGTATGCCATACGATTGTGCAGTGGTGTGAAGAGTATCGCGCGACCGTTTCCGACATCCAGTCGGGGCGAGGAGTCGCATTGCCTAGTGTGGCGATTGTTGGAGCGAAGGGTCAAGGCAAGACGTGGATTGCTAGGCAAATGGTTCTCGATCGCCGCATCTCAGAAATGCTTCCGAGCGGCGTTCTGGCCAAGGAGGCGACTTCGCAATTGACTTGGATCGGCCCGAATCCTCCTGAAGGACTCAACGCGGAACGAGAGGCGTATGTACCCTGCCCGACCCATTGCATGCTCGATCTGGGCCGGCCGTACATGATCATCGATACTCCAGGCTATACCGACGATGATCCCGTCGCGGCCGCGAATGCTCGCGATGCGATGAGTCTAGCACCGATCAAGTTGATTGTCGCTCGCAGGGACCAATTGCGCAGCGCGATCCACGCAGAATTAGCTGCACTGACCGATGGTGCGGTCTGCTTGCCCATTATCAACTCCACCCCCATCAACGAAATCGATCGCGCCGCTCCCGCAGGTCTCTCGCATCGAGCCGCTTCTTCGGTGGTAAGCCATGTCGATCGAGCCTCGGAGTCATTGCGGTCCGATTTGGAGTGGTATGTATCTGCGCTGGGAGCCAGCGCGCCGGGCTCTAAAATACTCGAGCCTATTCTGGTCGCCGACTTCGAAGCAGATGGCGATGAAGATGGTATTGGGATGCAACTGGCTACCGATCTTCGGGAGCGATTAGCCAAGCAGACTATGGAATCGCTCGCGGCCACCAAAGCCCATCGATTAGCAGCGGCGAGCGAACGAATACGGCACCGAGTGGGTGCGTTGCTCGAAACCCGGGTCCCCCAACTCTCATCGTCGGTGCGACGTTTGCATACGGCTGCCGAATCGCTTCCAGCCCAGGCCATCGAAGCAGTGCTCGGATCCAAAAGCGTTTTGAAAACGGTGATACGCGACCGAGTAAGGGCGGACATCATCGCCAGCACGAGCCTGCTTTGGTTTCCATACCGCACGATGCTCGGCGTTCTCGGTTTGACGCACGGTGCGTGGGATCGGTTGCTCTTGTCGATGACAGGTAGTATCCCTTCGATTTTCGGTACATTTGCGGCGTGGGCGAGAAACTGGGGGCAATCGCGTGCGGCGCAGCACGAAGTTCAAAACGGAATTCGCGAGCAACTGCATCGCCAGATCCAGGATAGGCTCGAACCGGCTCAGCAACACTTCTATCGAGCGGTCGCCCGTATTCAGGGTGGTGCTAACGAGTTTCCCGAGCAACCCGAGGAGTTGATGATTCGTTTAAGCGGTGTCGATGAGCTTCAGGTGCGAGCTAGAGAAACATTCGATCTCATTTTCGAACAACAACGTGCACCGAAGTGGATCATCCAAGGGCTTGGACTCCTTGCGACCTTGATCTTCTGGGGATTATTCGCTGGGCCGATCATGGCGATCTATCGAGATTACTTGGTCGCCAGCTATCACGCGTGGATAGATTCTTCATCAACCTCAAAGGATTTCCCACATCCAACGTTCAGTATGCTCACCACGGCCGCGATACTCTCTGCCTTGCCCGTTTTGATTTTGGCGATGCTGGTGATGACATGGTTTCAGCGGGCTTCGCGATTGAATCGCATCTCAGAAGCTATTTACTCGGCCGAACTTAAGCAAGTCGAGGAGCTCAAGCGATCGGGAGTGATCCAGCTTCATTACGACGATCCCCTTTTGAGGTCGGCGGAGTTTCTCGTGAATCTCGATCGACCTCGCGATAGCTAGAGGATCGTAACGAGCGAGGGCAGTCATTGGGCGGCACTTGCAATCCGACGCGTGAGCGAGGGACAAATGAGGGAAGATCTTTAGAGCGATGCAACTGGGTCCCTTACTTACGTTTCGGGTTAAGCTTGATCGGAAGGCGCAATTTCAAAACACACGCCTACGATTTGGATACTAGCGTAAACATAGTGATTTCTGGCCGAGCATTGAATCGTACCCGCAGTAGATGACCTAGTCCTCGATTGATGTACATGTGGCGGCCATCGCCAAGATCGAACTCGCCACTGGTATATCTCCGGTTGCGGACTGGCACGATGGGTGGTGGCAAGAACGGCGGCTTGCATTGTCCACCATGGGTATGTCCCGAAAGAATCCATCCTCGGGATGGCTCCCAAAGCGGAAGGTCCGCGCCATCGGGATTATGAAGCAGTACCAATGCGGGCTGATCAGTCGCGAGGGAAGGAAGGACATCCTGTGGACGGCATCGGTTTACCCATACTTCATCGACACCGACGATATTGAGTCCTTCTATGGATGCCAACTCGTTGCGAAGTATTGCGATGCCAGCATCGCTTGCCATAGCGACGACACGATCGGCGAAGGAATGATCTTGGAAGCCGGGGCCGTAATCATGGTTCCCCAGAACACCGATCGTTCCCAATCGACCGTGAGCCAATTTCGGTATGACCTTGGCCACATTTCCGTCGAGATCCGAGTGATGGCTGACGAAGTCCCCCGTGTAGACGATGATATCGGGGTTGAGTTCACCGACCAGTTCCATCGCATGGAGTAAGTATGCATCATCCACTTGTGGACCGATGTGTAGATCTGACAGTTGCACGAGCGTGACACCTTGCAATGTCGATGGCAAGTGATTGATCGGCAGGGTGCGTCGCACGATTTCGATCCAGTGCGGCTCCACTCGCCAGGTATACAATCCCAAAAGAGCAGCGGTACCGAGAGTTGCGCGGAAAACTTGTCGACGCGTTGGTTTTTTCGATGGGCTCGGCTGCGAGCGGTTTGTATCGGTGTGATCGGCAGACGTTTCCATGGCACTCTATTTCTTCGAGATGAATCATCGAGTATATCGCACTCAGGGAGCACGATGGAAAGACTGCGGAACGCGATTATCGATAGCTTGGGGGCCCCCAGAGCGTCGGCGATCGCCATGGAGCGAATGGCATTTTTGCGTTTCGAGGCGAGGCATGGCTACCGTAGGTCCACGGGCTGCTCAAGATCACCGGTTCGGCTTGAGGATCGCGCCATGAGGATGGCACTTGCAGACAAGCTGCGATATCCGGCTTGTTACAGGCTTCTCGCAGGTGTTCGATCAGAATGCGACGGACTTCGAGAATGGATCGGGGAGTGGAGTGGATGTCGGAATGTTGGGCCGCGACGACGATTTCACTGACAACGTCGGACATGTGGGCACTTTCGACGGTCACCACTCCATCCGATTCCATCGACTTGGAGTCGAACCATTGAGATTTTTCGACGATGCCAATGATATTATGGTATCGCACCCAGGGAGCGCGACGGGCCTGTAGCATTGCTTTGAAGATGGGAGACTTGGGATTCAGGGAGTCGATGCTGGTAGTTGTTGTGAGGAGTGCGGTATCTCGGAATACTCCGGGGTTCTCTCGGATCAGGGAGTTGCCCAGTTCGATGAGGCTCGACGGCAACCGAATCAGATTTCGGGCAATCCATTGCGTGTAATCGTTGGCGTACTCGCTACCACGGTGCGGAGTACCGATGGTGATAACCCGTTGGATCGATGGATTGGGATGGAAGAACAACGCAGCCGCCAGTTTTTGTTTATCCTCCTCGCTTCCTTTGACTTCCTCAAACGGTTTTTCGCTCAGCATGCTCCAGAAGGCGTTGCCACTTTCGATCGTTTGCATGCGCGAGACGAGTCCTCCCATAGAGTGTCCGACCAGCACCATTTGATCGAGCACTCGATGCTGATATTTCGGATCGAGATCACGCCGCATCGTTTGCAGGTCGGTCCGCAATTGCGTCGCACTGACCCAGAACGGTTGGCCAGTGGGGTACTGATAGAACCAGAATTGATAGTTCTTCCTCAATTCGCGGAAGGATCGCAAATCGTTGAACATCGGCATCCAGGTGAGCGGGCTCGACCAGAGTCCGTGCACCATTACGACCGGAATGCGGTTCGGATCGAATGGCTCGAGCATGTAGATGCCGCGGAGTTTTTGCGTTTTGTTGGGATTAACGAGTCCTGACGTGCTGTCGATTTGCTCGCGGAATTTCGGGTTATCCAAAAAGTACGCCAGCGGCGTGCTAAGGTCCGCTTGCAAGGGAACGAGTCGTGAGTTGAGTTCGATATCGGTCGATGCGAGCGGATCGTGAAGTTCCAAAACGCACGGATGGCGATGATGCAAATCTTTTGAGGAGTGGAGGTGCGGACTGGTGACTCGCAGAATTGCCGTCACGGGAAACGACAATCCTTCCGGATAGTATTTTTCGCCGGGTTCGTCCGGTGAATGGCGATTGCGAAGCGCGATCATTGGAACGCCGACTCCGTAGGTAACATTGCTCGCATCTATCCCTTTGACCTGGAAATCGCTGCTGAATTTAAGTTTCCCGAAATCGGCGTTCGCCCACGGGCCACGGTTGACCACTTGGACATCGTAGTTGGAGTCGGCCGTGCTGACTCGATAGGTATTACCGGGTGTGAGGGGACCTTCGCGGTGGACCAATCTCAACATCGATTCCAAGGAGGTGTTGTACAGATCGCATGCTCCGCGAAACTGGGGGTCGTAGGGGTTGCGTGAGCTATCCAGTTCCGGACAAAACAGGTAGAGGTAGGCGTTGCTGACAGCAACCGTGTACATGTCGAGCGCTGCGCCGTTTTGTCCCTCCCCTTCGAGTCGTTTGCCCACGATATAGGAGAGTTCCGAGATCGCGTAGACTTTCTCCGCTCCCTTCTCTTCAAAGGTCAATTCCTGAAGTTTATCGAGAGCTACCTCGGGTGACTTTTTGAATACATCGAGCAGATCGTAGTGACGCAGTAGAGAAGTTGTCCGGCCGGTCGGTTGCGGACCGCTTCGATTCATCAGGCTTAAAGCTTCATTAAGGGGATTTGCCGGGTTACGACGCTCGGTTACGTAGCGCTGGCTCGCGCAGCCGGTCGGTAGACACAGAACCACACCTACCCATAGGCAGACAATCCACCACCTCCGAAACCGACGATCGTTTCGAAGCAAGGGTGGCGACATCGCCGACTCGTTGATTTTTTGCCCATCCGTTGTTGGCATACGCTCCTGGCTCTCCCCCTCCAACTTCGACGGGGGAGAATTGGGGGGCATACCAAGTAGCGAGTTCGGAGTGCAATGGCGACCCGCTAAGGGAGAGAAGTCTGGGGAGTTGGGCAAGGAGATACCGTTTCCGCGATGGCGATTTTCGCGGGAGCATATCGGCGAATATCCCAAGAAAGTCTTGCTGGGAGCCACTGATCGTCGGTTTCCACTTCCATCTCCACGGCGACCAAGGAGCCTGGGGGGCAGGCGGCGAGCCACATTTCGATCCCGTTTCGCAATTCCTCCCCATCGGACTCCCACATACGATAGGGTGGGCAAACGAACAAAAGCCAAGGGGAATCGTAGTATGCAGACCAATGGGGACTGACCAATCCACCATCGCGAGTCCAGCGAAGGACATCGGACGGGATAATCGAGACGCGGTCTTGGATCCCTAATTCCTTTGCGAAACGAACGATATCCGCTGCCCGAGGTCTCAAAATCTCCCAGATAACCCCCTTCTTTGCTCCTCGAGAAATCGCCTCGAAGGCCAAAATACCCGATCCGCCGAATAAATCGAACGCGTAGGTCCCAGGAAACGTACCACCCAATAGGTTCATGACCGCTTCTCTGGTCCGGTCCTTCATCGGTCGGGTCCGCTGATCGCACTGGAATTGAATCTTTCGAGATCGCAAATCCCCAGCGATAATTCGAAGTGCAATGGTCTCTGATTTGGGAGGCCGCGGCATATTAGGGGTTTGTCCTTTTCATCAATGAATCTGCAATCCGTTGTCCATGAAACCAAGCTACTTCGCCATCCAGTATTCTCTTTGCAGTGCAGTCTGTCTATGCGCACTGTCCCCATCGATTGTCTTGGGGCAAGAAAAGAATCCCTCCAATGCGACGTCGCCCCCGAGAAAGCCCCTCACGCCTGAAGAGCGTCAAGAACGGTCACTCGCTAAACAGATGAAGGAGAATGAGGCGAAGAAGATGCGGTTGGAAACCTTCGGAGTTATTCCCGAGGACGACAATTCCCCACTCGCAGCCTCATATCGAGCCGCCGTTAAGGAGTTTCGAACTGCAACGGCTGAATTTTCAGATGCCCACTCCCGCATGTTTTACCGACTCGAAGGGAACCTTGAGGAATCCCAACGGTATGCCTGGCTGGAGAAACTCAACAACAATTACGCCAAACTGTTTGCATTTCGCAACGCGGCTGCCGACCTGGTGCTCAGCGATCCGGTTCGCTATGAAAGCGTAGCACTCATGTTGCGGGATATGTTGGTAATGGAAGTCGCTTCGGATCGAAGCGATCATTGGGCTCGTGGTGCCAGAGCTGTACTGAGCTGTCAGCAACTCATTACCGACGATGTACTGCTTCATGCTGGCTATGCTGGTTTTATCGATGCAGACTGGGAACTGGTAACTACCGCTTGGAGCACGCTCGCCGAGAGTGGAAAGTTGCCGGAAGTGGAGCAGCAGATGCTCGCGACCCTCCCAGAGATGCAAGCAAATTGGGAGCAGGAACTCAATCGACGCAAAGAGGATGAACAAAAGAACAATCCGCGTGTCGAGATCCTCACTTCAAAAGGAATCATCGAAGTTGAACTCTTCGAGGATGATGCACCCGAGAGTGTAGCCAGCTTTATCTACTTGATTGAAAATGGCTACTACAATCGTAAGCCATTCTTTTTGGTCCGTCGGCACTTCGTCTCACAGACCGGATGCGAGAAAGGGGATGGCAAGGGTAACGCTGGCTACACAATCCGATTTGAAGGAGATGCCCCGACCTTTCGCCGCCACTTTCGCGGTTCATTAGCCATCCCCTTAGGCGTCGATGACGACACCAAGGAGGTCAATCTCAAGAGTGGAGGTGCGCAGTTTTATATCGCATTCTCACCCATTCCGATCTTGGATGGTAGGCACACAGTTTTCGGACGGATCGTCAAGAACATCGAGTTCCTAGGGTTGCTCAAAGAGGTCGACTTGACCGATGAAGAGAAACGCAAGGACCCTCATCTGCATCCGGACCGGATCATCTCTGCAAAAGTCCTGAGAAAGAGGGATCGCGAGTATCTTCCCACACCTATCGTGGGAAAATTGCCACGGTAACCTTCGACTTGACCATTCCCGTTTCTTGAGATATTCTCGCCCATCTTTCCAGGTATGGAAACCTGCACTTGCGGATGTGGCGGAATTGGCAGACGCGCTAGACTCAGGATCTAGTGGCCTAATACATACGGCCGTGGAGGTTCGACCCCTCTCATCCGCACTCAAGATCGAGAAGCTTTCCTCTTTGATTCGTTCTTTGATATGCCGAAAGATTTCCTAGCCGGAGTACTCCCGGAGTACGACGTGATCGTGATCGGAAGCGGGCTGGCAGGAATGACCGCTGCGAACGTACTCGGCCGTGCCGGTCATCGCGTTCTTCTTCTCGAGCAGCACTACAAGCTCGGTGGCTTGGCAACATGGTTCAAACGCCCTGGTAGCCATACGTTCGACATTTCTCTGCATGGCTTTCCGTACGGCATGCTCAAGAGTTGCAAACGGTATTGGAACGAAGAAATCGCTTCCAACATCGTTCAACTCAATCGGATTCGGTTCGACAATCCGATGTTCTCCCTCACAACAACTTACAACCGAGAGGATTTCACCGATCTGCTTTCGAGTCAGTTTGGTGTCGCACGCGAAGAGGTAACTCGATTCTTCGATACTGCGCGAGGCATGAATTTTTACGACGATCAGTCCCTGACGACAGGGGAGTTGTTCGAGAAATTTTTCCCCGGTCGCGAAGACATCGTTCGCCTGTTGATGGAACCGATCACCTATGCCAACGGCTCGACACTCGAGGATCCAGCGATCACCTATGGCATCGTCTTCTCGAACTTCATGGCCAAAGGGGTGTTTATCTACGAAGGTGGGACCGACGACCTCGTTGGGAAGATGCAAGCCGAACTGACACGCAACGGTGTCGACACCCGAATACGATGCGATGTCTCAAAGATCCTTGTCGGGCGCGAAGGTATTGAAGGGGTCATCGTCAACGGCCGCGAGATTAAGTGCCGAGCTGTCGTAAGCAATTCCAATCTGCGATCGACCATTTTCAACCTGGTTGGTTCAGAGCATTTTGATAGCAAGTTCGTCGAAGACGCGCGAGCAGTTCGACTCAACAACAGCAGCACCCAAGTCTACATGGCACTCAAGCCAGAGGTGGAAATACCTGAAGAGACGGGAGATCTTCTCTTCTGCTCGACGGCATCATTGTTCCGGACCGAACTGCTACTCGATCGCAACATCACGTCACGCACTTTTAGTTTCTACTATCCTCGTACGCGCCCTCATGGCAAGCAGCGGCATGCGATCGTCAGCAGCACCAATGCCAATTGGAGCGACTGGGCCGATTTAAACGATCAAGAATATCAAGCCAGCAAGCAAGACTTGATCGAGACCACCCTCGATGCCCTGGAAAAATACGTACCCAACTGCCGCGATAAAGTCGAACTGATCGATGCTGCCACTCCCAAGACATTCCATCACTACACCAAGCACCAGCTCGGCGCTAGTTTTGGAACTAAGTTTGAGGGGTTGGCGGTCTCTCGAGCCTTGCCGCAACAAGTACCAGGCTTGTATCACGCGGGAAGTGTCGGAATCATCATGTCCGGTTGGCTCGGCGCGATCAACTACGGCGTGATCGTTTCCAACGAAGTCGATCAGATGTTGTGCCGATCCGCTTCTCTGCCTACGCCCGCACCCGCGACGTGAAGTTGTCGCTCTCAAGAATCCACCTCACGTTACCTTATGACCACACGACGAAGAGCTCGCGAAATTGTTCTGCAAGTCCTATTCGAAGAGGATCTGCACCCGTTGCGAGAGGAAGCGGATGCTCAGGAGTTTATCTCGCGTCGTCTCCTGCAAAACGGACCGTTGGTCGAGTTTGCGACGAAGCTGTGGAGAGGAGTTTGTGAGCATCGCGGCGAACTCGACAAACGGATCGGAAAACATTCGGCGAACTGGTCCATCAAGCGAATGGCAACCATCGATCGAAATGTCCTTCGCATGGCCACGTACGAGATGATCCATGGTGGTCTGCCGGGTCCAGTCGCGATCAACGAAGCGATTGAAATTGCCCGACGTTACGGAAATCGTCATTCGGGTCAGTTCGTTAACGGCATCCTGGATAGGGTTTTCAAGGAAAATGCGGCCGCGACTACCACGGGACAACCGCCCGCCAATGTGCTATCGTAAAAATCTTGCGGGCTGTTAATAATCATCGTTTCATGGACTCGAGCTACTTGTAGAATTGCGCAATGCCTATTCCTCCATCACCCGAGGATCGTCCAGATCCTAACGATCAAATTCCCCCCGTTCGAGCCCGTGTTACGGAGCATGTTGCCAGGGGAGATATCAGCACGGGTGTGATCGTCGTCACTGGCGGGACGGAATTCGTTCTCGATTTTGTGCGCAACCTTCCACGCCCTAATATGATCGTTTCGCGTATTGTATTGCCGCACATGGTGATGCCTCAGTTCATCGAGGCATTGTCTACGAACATCGAACTGTATCGTCAGCGGTACGGCGATTTGCCAGGCTCCGCTCCGGTAGTCTCACTCGCGGTCGACAGCCATATCGTCTCGGCCGGAACGAGCACACCGGCACCACCAACCCCTTCGCCTCCTGCGGCGTCCGCCGAGTCCGGATCGGGGCTCGCATCCGAGTCGGGCAGCCCTAGTGGTGCTGGAGCAGCAGGTGGTGCTACCGCGAGGAACGCCTCCCCCGGTGAGAGTCCGACTCCTCCTGCGTCATCGCAACCCTCCGGTGCAGTCCGCCGCCACAACCCGCAGGAGATCTATGACGAACTGAAGATTCGGGACGAGATCTTGAGCGGCTCGTACGCGAACGCTGTGATGATCGGTCATGGTCCCTACGAGTTTCATTTCGACTTCATCACCAACTTCTATCCTCAGTCAGCGGTCAGCGCACGAGTATTCATGGGTGCTGGTCACATCTGGAGGATGCTCGATTCGCTCAAGCAGTCTTGGGAGCAGTTGCGTCCGCGACTCGGTCTCCCTCCACAGCCTCCCGGACAACCCGGTCCCGGCAATCCGGGTCCTCCCGGAGGGCCCGGTCGTCCATTCGGTTGATGGCAATGGAGGTAACGTTCTCGCCCCCCGTTGGATTCTTACCGGATCGCCGCGAATTGATCCTGGCGAGTTCCTCTCCCAGGCGACGCAGTTTGCTCGATACTTGGGGGTATCGATACCGTGTGGTCGAGCCCGATCCCAACGCCGAGTGTGGTACTTGCTCGCGCGAAACACCTCCCGAGTTGGTCGCGCGCTTGGCTTATCAGAAAGCGGCCGACGTCATTGGAAAGATCGATACCGGTTGGGTTCTAGCTTGCGACACGGTCGCGGAATGTTGTGGACTCATCTTGGGAAAGCCTGCAAGTCGTGAGCATGCGCGCGACATGCTCTCGCGACTCCGTGGCCGCGAACATCGGGTTTACAGCGGCCTGTGCCTTTGGAACAAAGAGACGGCGGCTCGATCGGTACAAGTCGATGTCTCAAAATTGCGCATGGATACTATTTCAGATGCCGAGTTGGAGAGTTATCTGGACACCGACGAGTGGGAAGGAAAAGCCGGTGCATTCGGCTTTCAAGACGGGCCGGCTTGGATTGAACTGCTGAGCGGTTCGCCGACCAATGTGGTGGGTTTACCGATGGAGTTGCTCGCCAGGATGCTTCACCGCTCTCCCGATCTTTAAAGTTTCAGGCCATTATGCCAACGGATTGACCTCGCAACGGATTGTATAGAATCCGGAAAGATCGTATACAAATCGTGTTGTGTCGGTTTCATGCGCTGATTGGATGATTCTGCAGAGGGGTTCGAGGAATGTCTCAGTTTCAAATATTGCCTGATGAACAGGAACTCAAGGCTCTCGGAAGGGATCTGCGTTTCTATCCGGTATCGAACGATCGTCCGAGGTTTCTGACCTCTCCCCAAGTGGAGCAATTCAATCGCCTAGGCTACATCGCACCTTTGGATGTTTTCCAACCCTCGGAGATCGATGCGATTCGGGCCTACTTCGACGACTTGCTGGTGCGTGTCATCGCTGCGGGAGGAGACAGTTACTCCATCTCATCGGCGCATCTGAAATACGGACCGGTTTACGACATCCTCACCAATCCTCGGATTGTTGATTACATCTCCGACCTGTTCGGGGAAAACGTGATCGCATGGGGCTCGCACTTCTTTTGCAAAATGCCGCATGATGGCAAGACCGTTGCCTGGCATCAAGATGCGAGCTACTGGCCGCTATCGCCATCGAAGGCTGCAACAGTATGGCTCGCCATCGACGATGCCGATCGAGCCAACGCGTGCATGAAGTTTGTCGCTGGCTCGCACCACTTCGGTCACATGACCTATCGTTCGAGCGAAAACGACGATCACAATGTCCTGAACCAATCGATCGACAACGCCGAGCAATACGGCGAAGTGGTCTATGACGAGCTCAAGGCGGGTCAGATTTCCATCCATAACGATCTCTTGCTGCATGGATCGGAAGCGAATGAATCGGACCGGCGGCGGTGTGGGTTAACCCTGCGTTACTGCACCGCAGACGTCCGCGCGGCGATGCGATGGAACGAAAAAGGAGTTTGGGTACGAGGCGGAGATCCTACCGGTCACTGGTTCAACAACCAACGCCCCACCGAAGCCTAACGCCCACGATCGGTCCGATCAGGCCGATCCCCAACCGTTTCTTAGGCGCCCCATGTACAAGATCCCCCAGATCGACAGTGTGGCCGCTAGGGTGATGACCGTACACACAATCGCCACCGATGGCCAACCGCCAGGGCTGTTGGGATTGAGGAATGGATAAGGGTACCAGTCGGTCCATGCTCCGCGCAGCAATGTCAGAAACAGATAAGTGAGCGGATAAATCAGCCACTTCAGCGCTCGCCTAAATGAAATCTTGGATGCTGGGGGGGAGATCAGCCAATCGACCAGAATCCATATTGGCATGCCATAATGAAGCACCATATCGGCCCAGGGGTGAACGATCTGCTTGACCATCGGTAACCTCGCTAGCAAGACGGCATAAACTACGCCTGTGATTCCAAGGTAAAGGACCAGGGCTCCGCGCAAGCTATCGCGACGTCGACTGCTCAGCCCCAATCCACCAGCGGCTTCAACCGCCAGAACAAAAGCGGCCAGTAAATTGGATTGAATGGTGAAGAAACTCAGATACTGATCGAGGACGAACCGATCGATGCGGGTCAAATGCCACGCCTGCAAGCAGACAGCACCGATCCCGAGGCAGGCCATCACCCATCGCATGGCAATTAAAGCTTTGCTGGGAGCGGGAGATAAGTGGATTTCGTTCAATTAAGCACCCTCGGCCATGTCTCGAGCATGATAAGAGCTTCGCACGAATGGGCCCGATGCAACCTTCACGAATCCCATTGAGCGAGCCAGATCCCCCAGTTCGTCGAATTCCTCAGGGGGAACATACCGAGCCACAGGCAAGTACTTGGGTCCGGGTTGGAGGTACTGACCCAGGGTTAGGAAGTCGCAATCATAGCTTCTGAGGTCCGCCAAGCACTGCAACAACTCGTCTCGCGTTTCTCCTAGACCGAGCATCAATCCACTCTTGGTGCGGATCGCGGGGTTGGATTGTTTGACATACCGCAACAATTCGAGGGTCCAGCGATAGTCGCTTTTGGGACCGCGGACCCGCCGATACATTCGCGGTACGGTTTCCATATTGTGATTGAAGACCTCGGGTGCAGAATCAATCACTCGATCGAGTCCCTGGCGATGTTGCACGAAGTCCGGCGTCAAGACTTCGATGGTTGCTCCCGTTTTGCGGCGGACTGCGAGAACAGATTGATAGAAATGTTCGCCGCCACCGTCTGGCAGATCGTCGCGAGTCACGGAGGTGATGACCACATGCTTGAGCCCGAGTCTCGCTGCGGCCTCGGCGACCCGTTCTGGTTCATCTAACTCCAAAGCATCCGGACGCCCTCGAGACACCGCACAGAAACCACATGGGCGAGTGCAGACATTCCCCATGATCATGAATGTTGCTGTCTTTTGCGAATAGCATTCCATGCGGTTGGGGCATTTGGCGTTCTCGCAAACCGTCTCGAGCTTCAGATCCCGCAGAGTGTCCCACGTAAAGTGGTTGGCATTGCCTTTGGGAACTTCGCGTCGAAGCCACGGAGGAAGCCGGCGGCTGGGGGGGAAAACCGCAGCGGTGGACCCACAAGCTGTAGTCGACTGCTCGTTCTCAACGGAGGTCACAACCGGGAGTGATTTGCGGTTCGCCGGAGATTCCGCAACCTGAGTGTCCTGGGGAGGAATAACGGGCAATTGCATGGGAAATAGACTGTAGAAATGAGGTGAAAACGCGTACCTGAAACGCGTCGATCTCGAGCGGATTGCGTGTTAGCACTGTAGCCGAGGGAGAGTCTTTTGCCAGCCGCAGAATCGACAAAACCATCCCGTTCCGCAACCTTTTTCGTCCAGGATCCCTGGTCATTCCCACCGTTCCTGACTTACATTTAGATGCCTGAAAGTTGGATCGGGTGGTTTGTGCCCCCGACGAAATCTGTGCAGTTCAGATCGATGGTGTTGTGTATGGCTCGGAAATCCGCAATCTGCTGGTCCCGTTGGTTGCTCGTTGCAATCGCGATTTTGGGATTCGGGAACTCAAGCGTCCCAGCAACTGAAACATGCCCATTCTGTTCTGCCGCGTCCCAGACACTCCGGCAGGAGAGTCTCTCCATGGATGCGGTGGCGATCGCCCAGTTGGTTTCCGACGGCCGGGTGGATATCGATGGCAATGCAACGTTCAAAATCGAGAGTATCCTTCGAGGCACCTCGCTGCTGGAAGTGGGCCAAACGGTCGAGGCCGTCTACTTCGGTCCTGGCAAGAGCGACAAGAAGTTCCTGCTCTTGGGCGTGGATCCGCGAAATTTGGTTTGGTCATCACCCCTTCCTCTGTCTGCAGAAGCGGTCCGATACGTGGAAGCAATCCAGTCTCTGCCAGACGATCCGATTGTCCGGCTCGACTTCTATCAGAAACATTTCGAACACCCAGATTCTTTGCTGGCCCGCGACAGCTACGACGAGTTCGCCCTCGCACCTTATGAAGACGTGAAAAAGCTCAAGGACAAAATGGACCGTAAGCAACTGCTGGCTTGGATTCGCGACCCAGCAAAGTCACCGGACCGAAAGCGTTTGTACTACACGATGCTCGGAATCTGTGGGCACCCCGAAGATGCCGAAGAATTCGAAGACATGATCGAAAGCGCCGACCCGGAAAAGCGTGCTGGGCTGGATGCTCTAATCGCCGCCTATCTCATGCTCAAGGGAGAAGATGGCCTGAAGCTGATCAACGAACAGTTTCTTGCCAATCGCAAGTCGAGCTATCCCGATGTTTATTCTGCGGTCATGGCCCTCCGGTTTCACGGGACCGAGGTGCAGATACTTCCCAAGGAAGAGATCCTGAAATCGATGCGGCATCTGTTGGAGGCACCTGATCTGGCCGACCTAGTCATTCCCGACCTAGCTCGCTGGGGCGACTGGAGTCAAATCGATCGGTTGACCGAGCTATTCAAGAATGCGAACGACGACAACTCCTGGGTGCGAGTCCCTGTGGTCAACTACTTGCGTGCCTGCCCCTTACCCGAAGCCAAGACCAAGCTGGAAGAGTTGGAGAAAATCGACCCCAAAGCAGTCAAACGAGCTGCTACGTTCTTCCCAATTCCCGCTCCAGCCAACACGAAACCTAAGCAGAATGACAATTCATCTTGGTCGCCGCTGATGCCATTTGGCCAACCCATTCGAGGTCGACTAGCACAGGCATCCCAAAGGAGTTTGGCGATTACCAATCAAGTTCTCTTGGGTTGGCAATTGGGTGACGCCTCGGATTCAAGTACCGCTCTGTCGGCAAACTTGGAGCATTCGGCGAGTTCGGAGCTTCTATCGGCAGATGCTGCTGTCAGCAGAATGAACTCTTTTCGCTGGTGTTCCGTAATCTTCCTTGCTGGCGCGGTACTGGGGTTGCTGATGTGGATGGTCGCCGCTGGCATATTTGGCGGAGAAATCGCTTTCGTACAACGTTGCACCTATGGCTACATCACTTTCCGAAGAGGTTGATCCTACTCGATTCTCTGAGCCGAATTTTGACGGCACCGAGGACGACTACAACTATCGTTCTGTCAGCCGAGCGGCCGTTCTCAGTGTCGTTTTTGCGGTTCTGGGCTTTCTGTCCTGGTACTTTCCCGAACTGACGATTTTGTCCGTCGTGGGCTTTGTCTTCGGATTGGTTGCCCTCTGGAATTTTAGAAGATTTCCGGACGAATTGAGCGGCAAACCGATCGCGGCGGTCGGAACGTTCCTTTCACTTTTGGTGATGATCGTTAGCCCAGCCCGGCACACTTACATCTACTACACGGAGCTCCCCGAAGGTTATGAAAGGATTTCCTTTTCGGTCCTGAAAAGTCCGTTGGGGGCTCCGGATCGCCCGCCACAGTCGGCCCTGGAACTCGACGGCCGAAAAGTGTTCCTCAAGGGCTATATCCACCCGACATCTTTGGCGAGCAACGCCGCTAAGAGCTTCATCCTCGTCCCGGACTGGGCGACGTGTTGCTTCGGCCAGCAACCACCGCTGACTCACATGGTCGAAGTGCGTTTGCGGGGTGACAAATTCGCCCAAAAATCGTTTCGACGTCATTCCCTGGCAGGCACGCTTCAGGTCCGGCCCTACATCAAGCCAATCGATGGGCTCGAGGGGGTATTCTACGAATTGGAAGCAGACGTCTTTCAATAAAACCACAAAGACCAAAAAAACCGAGGAGAGGGTTCCCTCGCAGGATCCCTCTCCTCGGCAGCCTCTCCCTGAATCGGCCCCACACACACAACCTAACAAGCCGACCCCGGGAATTTCCTAGGTGATTTCTTCTCGGTTCAAACCGCAACGAACGCCGAGCGGACTCATGGTTTTCTCGTAGACTCTCGGATCTTCGGGTTCTTTTCCGCTCATTGCACACCCCGTGCCGAGCCGAGAAAAATTTTTACTTGATACAAAAGTCACGGGTTTGCCAGGGAATCCTTCGATCGTTACAACCAAAGTAGATGAAGATCTATCGTCCGTGGTCGAAGTCAGGCTCAAAGTGTGACAATGTCATCTCAAAATGCGAATGCCGAGACTGGCGTGTTCGACTGTTTGCCTGGGCTGAGCATCGTCCCTGTGGTTCATGCAAGCGGTTCGTATGCTGTGGCGCTGCGGCAATGGATGCTCTCTCGGTCGTTCGACACATTGGCCGTTCCGCTACCTCCATCGTTCGAGGTTCCGGTTCACGAAGGGGTTTTGCAGTTGCCAGCGGTTTCAGCCGTAGTGCAACGTTCCTTCAATGCCGATGAGGAGATTCAGAGGAACGAATCCTCCAATGGCAGTTCGTCGGGAATCATGGTCCCGATCGATCCATGTCAGGGTGTGATCGCCGCGCTTCGATTTGCCTGGAGCGAGCATAAACAGGTCGAGTGGATCCTTCCGGAATTAAACCGATTCGACGTTGAGTCCCTCGTGCTCCCCGACCCATTAGCGGTCGAGCTTACGACGCTGGAACGATTCTGCTGCGCGTTGTTGCCTGCGATCCCCGCTCCTCGTGCTGAAAACGATCTTGTTCGTATTCAACATATGGCAGACCGCTTACTGCGGTTGGCGCGGCGCAATCAAAGGGTCATCGCCCTGTGCCATCTGAACGATTGGCCGTGGTTGCGTGAGTCAGTTCGCATGGGATCTCCACCCTCTTCGCATACCGTCGAAGCGACTGGCGATGAACGCTCGACCATTTCCGAGCCATCCAACTACTCAATCGATTCTCGCACGCACTTATTCCTTCATGGTGAACTACCGTTCGTGACGGCGCTTTACGAACGAGCCCGAGCCAATCTCGATGATGACTCGAGACTCGCTGTCGAAGGCTTAAAGGAATTGTTTGTATCTGCTCGGGCCAGTTATCGCGCTGATCTGGGGCAGAGAGCACGGCAGATTACTCCTCTTCTAATCTCGCAGTGCCTGAAGTACATTCGAAACCAGACGCTGATGGAGCGGCTGATGACTCCGAGCCTCTACACGATCGTACGCTCTGCCCAACAAATGATGGGTGATATGTTCGCGATCCACTTGGTGAATGCCGCTCGCGATTATGCCTTCGATGAGCCGTTGCCTTGGCCGACTTTGAAAATGGGAATCGAACAGGGAGAGTTTCCGGATGGCGATATCCTACCCCTCCAATCGCTATTGCCCGGGCCGAAGATGGAGTGGAAGAATCTCGAACTCAACCGACCGCCACTCAAGCAAGACAAGCGAAAGTGGGCGAGTCGATGGAATCCCTACCAGCAATGCTCGTGGCCGGAAGAGGATACTCGCATTGAGAGTTTTCGAAATCGCATTGTTGAACGGGCGCGAGCCATGATCGGTGCTGATTTGGCTCGTTCCGAAAAATTCTCCACCAGCTTGATGGATGGGCTCGATCTGCGGGAAACGTTGAGGCATTGGTATGATGGTTCGCTTTATGTGAAGATCCTTCCACCATCGATCGGGCATTTGGATGCTACGGTGATGTTGTTCGAAAACGAACCCGACCCTCGCGAATATGCGTGGCGCACAACTTGGTATGCTGAGCATGGCGAGGAATCGACCTTGGCTTTCTATGCGATTCCGTTCGCGAAGGAAATTTTAGGGCCGGGAGTGGCGGTTTCCACTTACGGAGGTGCGATGTTCCTCTATCCGCCTCGACCGATCGACGACATTTGGACCGATCCGCGATTGGATTTCACAGACACGCTTGAGCAGCGCTTGGTCGCTGCCGCATGTTTACATGCCGAGTCCAAACACATCGCTCTGCTGAGCCCCTCTGCTCCCGGTCTCGCCCTTCGACAAATCGCCAAACGATTTCGACGAAAGCTCGTACATGTTCCGCTTAGCCATTTCGCTGACTCCGTCGTCCAGCAACTGCGGTTGTTTCACGTTCTCAACGGCAAGCAGGTGCGAAGCTATGCGGCTCACTTCATTCGCAAGATATAGCGGGTAATCATGGGACACTAAGTCTGCTAGAATGCCCCCTCGGATGCGATTGCAGACTCTCGCTCCCCTGAAACCGAGTCGAGTCCATATCACTGCGCAACCAAAAAAGGACCAACCATCTTGCAACATGTCTACGAACTCGATCATCCGTTAGCTGCGCACCATTTATCGATTCTGAGGGATTCCGTCACACCCTCGGCGCAATTCCGAATACAGGTTCGGCTCTTATCGATGTTGCTCGCCGTGAAGGCGACGGAGGATCTCGACTTGGAACCGGTCGCGGTGACCACTCCGCTAACTCGCATGGAAGGGAAGAAACTGACTGGAACAACAGCGATCGTTCCCATTCTGCGAGCAGGCTTAGGCTTGGTGGAACCGGTTCTGGAACTGCTGCCCGATGCGCAGGTATGGCATCTCGGGATGTACCGCGATGAGGCCACCGCAATGCCGGTGGAATACTATTCGAAGCTTCCAACAATCAACCCCGCAAAGGTCGGGTTCGTACTCGACCCAATGCTGGCGACAGGTGGATCGGTTCGTGCCGCTGTAGCGGCATTGAAGCGATGGGGCGTTCCCGATGTTCGAGTCTTGAGTGTGATTGCTGCTCGGGAGGGGATCGAGCGGTTCCATGCCGAGCATCCGGATGTTCGCGTTTACGTCGCTGCCGTGGATGAGGAACTCAATCCGCACAAGTTCATCGTACCTGGACTGGGCGATGCGGGGGACCGAATGTTCAATACCCTGCCTTGGAATGCGTAAAACGGTTGCAAACCTTTCGAGGCTTTCGCATCGAGGCTTTCGCATGAGCATGCAATATTCCTGAATCGAAGCCGCTATGTCCTCCTCACAACCTAATCACGATCCGTCTTCCTTGCGTTCCTCGCGATGGTTCCGTCCTGATGATCTGCGAAGTTTCGGGCATCGATCGCGTTTGAAGGGAATGGGCTTCGATGATCAGGACTATCGCGATCGGCCGATCGTTGCGTTGCTCAACACATGGAGCGACTTGAACACCTGCCATTCGCATTTTCGAGAGCGTGCAGAGGAGATCAAACGAGGGATCCTTCAGGATGGTGGATTCCCGGTTGAGATTCCTGTGATGAGCTTGAGCGAAATGCTCTTGAAGCCGACTGCGATGCTGTATCGCAATCTGTTGGCGATGGAGACCGAGGAGGTGCTGAGAGCCCATCCGATCGATGCTGCGGTGTTGATGGGAGGTTGCGACAAAACCGTGCCAGGGCTTTTAATGGGAGCGATCTCCGCGGATATCCCGTCGATCTTTTTTCCAGCCGGTCCGATGCTCAACGCTCGTTGGCGAAACACAACGCTGGGTAGCGGTACCGATGCGTGGAAGTATTGGAATGAGCGATGCGCGGGGAATCTGTGCGATGGGGAATGGGTCGAAATTGAAAACTGCATCGCCCGTTCCGCCGGAACATGCATGACGATGGGAACGGCCTCGACGATGGCCTGCATCGCCGAAGCACTCGGGTTCACACTGCCAAAAGCATCCAGCATTCCCGCCGTGGTTTCTGAACACAGCCGATTGGCGGTTGCGACAGGAAGAGCTGCTGTGGGACTCGCGTGGAACCAACGGAGCCCAAGCACCTTTTTAACGCGAAAGAGTTTTCACAATGCGATGACCGTTCAATTAGCGATCGGAGGATCAACCAACGCCATGGTCCACATGATCGCGATGTCGCGTCGTGCGGACCTCCCTGTGACGCTCAACGATTACGATGTTCTATCGCGTCAGGTACCTGTCCTAGCGAATCTTCGCCCAAGCGGCAAATACCTGATGGAAGACTTTCATCGAGCTGGCGGATTGCTGGGGTTGATCAAGCAGCTTGAGGAACTCTTCGATGCATCCAGTGAGCGCGCTGATGGAACTCGATTCAGCGATTGCATTGCAAGGGCGGAAGTCCTTGACGAGGATGTATTGCGATCCAAAGACAACCCAATCTATTCGAATGGAGGCACATGCATCCTTTACGGAAACCTCGCGCCTCATGGATGCGTGATCAAATCTTCGGCGGCAAGTCAGGAGCTACTCGTTCATCGCGGTCGCGCGATCGTTTTTCGAGGATATGCTGACTTGAAGAATCGGATCCACTCCGAGGATCTCGATGTCGATGCTGATTCGGTGTTGGTCCTGCAAAAGGCAGGTCCGGTCGGCGCGCCCGGGATGCCGGAGTGGGGGATGTTGCCGATTCCGAACAAGTTGCTGCGCCGGGGGGTTCGGGATATGGTCCGTATCTCCGATGCTCGCATGAGCGGGACCAGTTATGGCACATGCGTTCTCCATATCTCTCCCGAATCAGGCGTGGGTGGACCATTGTCGCTCGTTCGCGACGGCGATTGGATCGAACTGGATGTACCATCGCGGCGACTGCAATGGTGCGTCGACGAGCAGGAGATCGCAACGCGCCGCGACTCGCAACCGCCGCTGACCGATGTTGCTTCTCGAGGCTACACGCATCTGTATGCCAAGCATGTCACCCAAGCTCACGAGGGATGCGATTTCGACTTCCTCGAAGGTCGCGATCGAGGACGTGAACCCGATATCTACTGATCCATCCAAAGCCGAAAAGAGACCAACATATGGACTTCAGCCAACGCATTCGCAACAGTGTCATTGCCGTCCCTCCCTTAGCAAGGCGCGAGGATCTGTCGTTCGATGCCATCGAAAACGGTCGCTTGATCCGGCACATCGAAGAGGGTGGTGTGTCTACTTTACTGTATGGCGGCAATGCCCTCTTCTACCATATCCGCTTATCCGAATATGCGGATGTATTGCGAGGATTGTTGGAGCAAGCTTCAACGGATACTTGGATCATCCCTTCGATCGGACCGGCGTTCGGGATGATGATGGATCAAGCCGAGATATTGCGCGATATGCCATTTGATACTGCGATGGTATTACCGCAGCGCGAGATCGCAGACGAAGCGGGGATCATCGAAGGATTGAAACGCGTCGTGGATTGTATGGGCAAGCCAATCGTCTTGTACCTGAAATTCGATCGCTGGCTCTCTCCTGGAGCAGTAGGGCAGTTGTTCGCCGATGGGCATATCTCTTGGATCAAGTACGCGGTGGTCCGCGACGAACCCTTGAAGGATCCCTATCTCGATGAACTTCTCGAGCAGGTCCCCAAAGAGATCTTGGTGAGCGGGATGGGAGAGCAACCCGCGATCGTTCACATGAGAGACTTTGGCTTAGGTGGATTCACCAGCGGAGTCGTATGCGTGCGCCCGGATCTGTCTGCGAGGCTACTCGATTCGATCCGCGATCAACACTGGGAGAATGCCGAAGCGTGTCGCGAATCGTTTCGGGAACTCGAGGACCTGCGCAATGCACACTCACCCATTCGGGTATTGCATGCTGCGGTCCAAGCATCAGGGATTGCGAAGGTTGGACCGATCATGCCGCTCGCAGGAAAACTCGAAGGCAACCTGCTCGCATCTATCGAATCGGCGGTTCAGAAATTGCGGAACTGCACGATCACGGTCTAGGCGAAGATGCCAGGAACAATCGTTTGCTGAAGACTCGGGTGAACCCGATATTGTTGCTGGCTGAGTTGCCATTCACATTCGCGCCCCCGACCTGATTGGTCCCAGCGTTCCCTCCGGTCGTCCCTGGATTGGATGCTAGGAAAGCGAAGTCGGAAGGAGTTCCGGTGCTGACGGTGTAGGTCCCCTGACTAACGTTCGCGAATGAATATTCACCGTTCGCATTGGTTGTCGTGGTGACGGTAACGGGCGTAGTGGAATTGATCGGAGTTCCATTGAGGGTCACTGTAATGCCAGCGATCCCACCATCACCCGAATCAAACACACTGTTCCGATTGGCGTCGTTGTAGATGCGTCCTGCGAAGCTGACAACTGGCGGGGCGGTCACGTTGGTTGTAACTGCGGCACTGGTATTGTTCGCCGCATTTGTATCGTTCGCTGCGGTCGCTGTGGCGGTATTGGAAATGTTTCCGGTCACCGTGACCGAAACAGTCGCGCGAATCGTGACTATTGCCGTTTCACTCGGATTGAGCGTAGGTATGGTTACCGACGCGGTATTGCCTGTTGCTGATACCGTTCCAGCGGTCGTTCCACCGATCGTTGAGGTTCCGGATACGAACGTTAACCCCGCTGGCAAAACATCGCTCACCGCGATGCTGGTTGCGGTCGAGGGACCCGAGTTCGTGACGTTGAGCGTATAAGTCAACTCGGTACCAGCGGGAATAGTCGCTGGCCCCGACTTGGTGATCGCGACATCGTTTTGCACGCTGACGGTAGTCGTAAAGGAGGCGGCATTGTTGTTGTTCGGGGTTTCCACGGAATTGACGTCCGTCGTGCTAATCACCGCCGAGTTGATCAAGGATCCTGCGGCCGTTGCGGGCAGAATTGCAGCGACGATTTGAAGGGTATTGACGCTCGCTCCCGATGCCAAGTTACCAACGGTGAAGATGATATCGTCGGGATTCGCCGCGTTGGTATCCGATGCTGTTGCCGGAACGGTCACTGCGGTTCCGTTGAGGGTTGCGCTGATGACTCGAATTCCATCCGGAATGTTGTCAGCAACTTGCACGTTGATCGCATCGGATGGACCATTATTGGTCGCCGTCATCGTGTAGGTGATCGTATTGCCCGACACTGCCGTCGCAGGGCCCGTTTTGGAAACCGTCAAATCGACGGTCCGTTGGGCATTAGCAGCAACGGAGCTGCTGTTGTTCGATCCGTTCGTATCGTTGTTGAGCGTCGTATCGGTAGCCGCTATCGTCGCGACGTTTGTGAAATTTCCGACTGTCCCAGGCAGAATCACACCGATCAGCGTAATGGTGGTTTGTGCTCCCGCACCGACGGCCAGATTTCCTAGGTTGATGATAATATCATCGGGGTTGGCAGCGGTAGTATCCTGAGCTGATGCAGGAATAGTGATCGTGTCGGTCCCGTCGCTCGAAGTCACGCTGGTAATTCGAATACCGTCAGGAATGTTGTCGGTAACGCGGACGGTAGTCGCATCATTTGGACCATCATTGCGGGCCAGGATGGTGTAGGTGAATGTCGAATTCGGGGCGGCGTTGGGAGGCGTCGCACCGGAGGGTGGATTGGTAGTCACTGTCTTGGTTACCACCAAATCAACGTTGCGTTGAACATTGTTTGTGACGTTCGCAGTTACCGCTGCCGAGTCATCTGAGTCGCCGTTGACCGTGTTGGTAAAGGTCGTGCCAGCGATGCCAGACAACACTTGAGCGACCACTGTCACAACCACATCGGTATCTACCGATGGGCTGTCCACGTTGACTTCAGGAACGGTAACCGTGAAGCTGTCAGCGGCACCACCGGCGCCTTGAGTCGGCGTTGCTGTCCCTACGTTCGAAGTCACAGAAATCAAATCCAGGCCAACAGGCAGTGTGTCGGTGATGATCGTATTTCGGGCAGTGGCTGGTCCGGTGTTTCTCAGTGTTACGGTATACGTGACATTGCTGCCGACAGCAACCGCTGCGGGAGAGCCGGTTTTGGTGATTGCCAAAACAGCGTTGCGTGTTACAGGAAGCGTGCTCGACGAACTGTTGGTCAAGGATCCGGTTTCCGTACCCAGTCCACTCACGGTCGCACTGTTGATAATCGATAGCGGCGACCCCGTACCTACCGTATTGGGCAGAACAAGAGCCACAATCGTAAGCGTGCGCTGGGTGGTTGCACTTGCGGCCAGGGTGCCAATGGTGACCGTGATATCGTCAGGATTAGCGGCGGTCGTATCTTGAGCGGTAGCAGGTATCGTAACCACGTCCCCACCATTGCTCGATGTGGCGCTAATCACTCGTATGCCATCGGGAATGTTGTCTGTAAGTGTGACACCTGTCGCAGGACCGGGACCATCATTTCGAACAGTCACGGTGTAGGTGATGGTTGAACCTGCAGCAGCTTCCGTTGCAGTGGTCGTCTTGTTGACCGTCACATCGAATTGCGAGAAGAGACCAAAGTCGATAGCGTTGTTTGTATTCACATCGCTGTCGCCATCGGTTGTGGGTGCTGCTCCTGCGGCAAGCGTAATCAGCGAGGAAACGATCGCCCCGGCTCCACCTGCGATCGCAGTGCCAACGTTAGCATTGTTCGTTTGACCTGCAGGAACCGTCGAACTGACCACATGGCCGACCGCTGCGCCGCCGCCGGCGAAGTTGGTAGCTGGGATGACTACGAAGTAGCTACCAGGCAATAAATTGGTGAAATTGTAGATTCCCGATGAATTGGCTGTGGTGACAATGGCATTGCCAGAGGTGTCCAAGGCTGCCGTATCGGTTCCTGGGTTGTAGGTTCCGTTGCTGTTGGAATCCAGGAACAATTGCAATTGAACCGATGCAACTCCGACTTCCGCAGGCGTCGCACCTGTATCAAACAGCCCGTTGTTATTGCGATCTGCGAAAACTTGATTACCAATACTCATCGGAGTCAAGTTCGCGAAGTTGCGAGTAAAAACAGTCGGGGCAACCGTGCTGAAGCTGTTAATGATCGCATCGGCAGAGTTAGGACCGGTGACCTCGAGCTGGATGGCACCAACGGATGAAAAGTTCGCACCTGTCCCCGCATTCACCGTGAAGTCGGCGAATGGGATATCCAGATCTTGTGTCGTCGATCCGCCCCCGCCCAATGTGACTGGAATCGTTACGGTACGGGTCGACGAGTTCGCACCGCTGAAGACCCTCACGATCAGTTGCGTTCCTGTTTCGCCACCGATTACGAACCGAAACGCGTTTGCACCGCCGCTGGTTAAATTGAAGCCTGCGAGGCCATTGTTGTTCAGTGTTTGCGCGTTGTTGTCGTCTCCGTCATAGGTAATCAATCGAGTACCATTTGCCACCGCGCCGACATCAAAAACCAGCAACCCTGGGTTCGCCGGTGCGTTGGCGGAAACACTGATATTTCCAGCCGTCGCATCGACAAATATATCCCGCTCATTACCGATTGCTTCAGGTGCATCCACAGCGGAACTCTGGGGAGTCGAGCCAGGAAATGCAGCATTGACTATCTGCTGAGTCGTGTTAAATGAATCGAGAGTGGTGATCACGGACCCCGTGATATCGCCGGACGTGACCGTCAACGATTGGACCCGCTGGGCTGGGCGTTGGATCAATCCCGGTGCAACGGTCGACTGCACGACATAGTAATTACCCGCTGTATTCACCGAGAATGAGTACGCACCGGTCGAAACTGCCGATGTGGTCGTTCCGGAAGCGATATCATCTCCGCCCCCATTGTCGAACGTCCCATTGCCACCATCGCGGAACAAAGAAATGGTTACTCCTGAGATCAGCGGATCAGCGCCGCCGAGTCCGTTATCCGTGGTATCCTGGAATACGACCCCTTGAATATTGGCTGCCATCAACTGACGCTGCTCGAGCATCTCCACTCGCAATCGGCGTCGAGCGTCTTGTCGGCGATTGGAAGAGATAGCACTACCACCCGAGTCCGTTGGGCGTCGGATCAAAGAAACCAATTGCTTCCACAGTCTAGCCATCGTCGAATCCTTCCAATCTTTCCTTGATGGGCATCGCGTGATCTACTACTGAACGCATCAAGGCTCGCACGATAGAGCCATGCAAGCCTTTGATGATTTCGGCACAACCGGATCTCAACTCAAGTTTACCAGCGATATTCGCCACCGACGCTGAGACCCTGCACCCAATAGTCTGTTTCTCGGATCTCAAAAGCGGGTCCGAGAAAGGTATTTCCTGCGATCACCGGAGGCATCAGATTCGTGTTGACGGTTGTATCGATTTGGTCGCCTGGGCGAATCAGGTTGCTCCAGTAGAGGAATGTGTAACCTACGTTGAGTTTGAGGCGTTCGGTCAATTGATAGCCAATCGTTCCTCCCAACTCAGGAATCATGGCAAATTCCTCTTGCTCATAGGTACCAATGTTTCGTCCAGGCTGAGCAAGCAACCCACCTTGCACGGCAGTGTTCCCCTTGGGGCTTTGCGTGGTCCCAGCAACATCCAATCTCTGCATTGAGTTACCGATGCTAACTCGAAGGATCGTTTCCGCACTCCAGTAACCACGTCGTCCGAGCCACTGGAACCCGAGCTCCGCTCCATTGAACTGATTGAAGGTCTTGAACGAGTCCTGGATCAAAAAGCTCCCGGGGTTGTTCGTGTCTAGAGAGATTAAATCTTCCGTAATCATCAAACCTTCGCGAAGTTGCATATATCGCCAACCCACGGTGGCATCAATTCGAGACTGCGATTGGACGGGCGAGCAGGCCATTGCCGAAATGCCGCATCCATTGGTGCAGCAGAGCATCCTGCGGAAACGAACTGCAGCAGATGCTAATTGCGAGTCTGCATTGACCAAGATCCGTCCACTCAAAACATTTGGAAAGGCGACCAGTTCCGAATCTTGCAGACCGGTGATGTTGTTGTAGAACGGACGAGCCAGAATCGGACTTCCGGTAGAATTTCGGTCGAACGATTCCGTCTGCTGACTGAATCCGAAGTACTCACCTTCCGCACCAGCGTTGGCCCGGGTCGGTGACCAAACACCCACCCGAACGCGTACTCCGTTCATCGTATCACTCAGGATATCATCGTTACCACCGTACAGAACCTGAGCGTTAGGTAAAACACCTGCAGCCGCTTGCGAGGTGCCTGCGGGAGAGGTGGTAACGAGTGCTGGTGTTTGCATGCCGGCCTGATACCAACCGAGGTAATCGACGCTGGCCCATCCATGATTCGGGAGACAGATGCAAAGTCTGCGTCCACCGAGCCCTGTCGGGTTGCAAATGTCGATTCCATAGGGACCGATCGCGGCGTAGGGATCCGCACCGCAACTGGTGCAGCCCGAATCGCCACACGAGGAGCAGCCTCCATCTTCGACGTACATCGCACCTTCATCTTCGATAATCATCCCTTCGTCTTCCAGGATCATCTCCGAGCGGACGGAAGGAGCCGTTACTGATGGCTGCGGAGCAACGGTCTCCGCTTCCTGAAGCAGGCTTGCCGGATTTTGGCGAGCTGACGCCAATCGTCCGACAGGACGCGTGGGTCGCGGTACACCTGTCCCTTGAACCACTTTGGAAGTGGAGCTTGCGGGACGAACAGCAGACGCCTTGCGCCTAGGCTCTTGTCCGAAACTGGACGTTGGAAATGCAATGAGGATCGCGACGCAGATCGAGGCTAGGCGGATCACGACAACACCTTCCGTATACTGAGCAAGGAAAACTTCGCCGAGTCGTGAAACTCGACGCAACCCGAAACTCTCCCCCGATTGGGAAAGTCCCAGTAGGCTTTTCCTCTTATCGATCCGTTCCCCATCAACCTTGACTTTTTCCGAAAGATTTTCCTGATCGGAAAAGTTGACGGAGGCTTCGCAAACCGCCTCTTCCCCGCCGTGTGCCGAATTTGCTCACTCCGTGGCCTGGTGGAACGGAATGGAAACGCGCGGGAATTTCATTTTATCCCGTATAAATCGCCATTATCTTACGACTTGCCGCTAGCTATAATCGGTGGGAATCTCGAAATCGTCGCAAGTGGAACTGCCCAAGGCGCCCTTCAAAGGCATTCTGTTTGCCGCTAGCATGAGTTTAACGTTGAATCACTGAACCTTGGGCTTGCACTACGGGGATGTTCGACCTATTTCATGG
>JAGWWZ010000200.1 GCA_018970165.1 Planctomycetota bacterium
AGGCAACATCAATGTCTGGACCATGGGTTTGACATCGGCCAAAGTATTTGCCAACGAGTGCCCATCGATCGCATCCAACGTCGGCAGTTCCATTTCCTGTTCCGAGACCGGTGCGATCTCGGTCGCCTCGAGCGCGATGTTATCCGACTGATCCGACTGATCCGACTGATCTGTCCGATCCGACTGATCTGTCCGATCCGACCGATCTGTCCGATCCGACCGATCTGTCCGATCCGACCGATCCGACTGATCCGTCCCACCAGCCACGAGCCAGAACGTCAGGAACCCGACGCACAGCGCAGCGGTCGCTGCGCTGATCCACAAACGCGAATAGTGTTTTGGCTTCCCGGAACTGCGTCGTGTGGCGGGTTTGCGAGGAGTACTCTTCAGGGCGGACTGCAGAGCAGAGAAATCCTGAACAGGTTTCTCGATCTTCGCTTCGGAATCCGGTTGCTGCAGCGAAGAGACAGCGCTTGCACCCATCGAAACTGAGTCATTCCAAAGCGGCCAAACCACCGTCGCGCGTGGAATCTTGAGAGCGGAGATTGCCTTTTCCAATCCGACCGGATCGGTGACTTCATGTTGGCTTCGCAATGCGTAAACCATCTCGGCCAAATCGATCACCCATCCCGTGGGTGAGACGATGGAAAAAAACGTTGGAGAGGTTTTCTCTCGAAATTGGTGTTCCCAGTCGCGAACCACTTCGGGTGGCGGTGGCCCGGACTGGTGAATCAATGAACATATCGGCCGAAACGGGGATGTAGGGACAAGCCACCACAAGCACCGATCGGTACTCGCATCCGCAACATCACTGGTTTTCGGGGCATCTGTCGAGCGGACGGGATGGCTGATTTCGACGGTGCGACTGTTCGACATCGTCTCTCCCAGTCGCATGATTTCTTCGCGAATTTCCCCGGTATCGAGATCGTCGCGAGGCAATCGGTTCCAGATTTCTAATTGAGCCACGAGAAGATCATGGGGCAGCACGCCAGGGGTTACCTTTCCTCCGTTGGCGGGTTTTCCCAACGGTATCGCTACCCATGGTTCTTCCGAATCGGTGTGCGTAAAGCAGATCATGGCCGAGTCCGCCAGCGAGCAATTCTTTTGCTCGGACAGCAACGTGTGAACGGACCAACTTGAGTCGCTGGCTTGCGACGCATCGCCTGAGAGCCGACTTAAGATCCGTTCATATACGAGATTTTGGGTAGTGGTCCTGTTCAAGGCATCCTTCGCATCGATAGGTGCTGAGCCAAACGCTCCGATTGACGTTCGTACGGGTCACGCTTAAACTTTCCCCCGGTTTTCTCAGTGATTTTCTTCGCAGTGATTTTTGCACAACTTCGGGAGCTTTGCATTCGGCTATGGCAAATAAATTGGTCTATTTCTTCGGCAAATCCAAGACCGATGGCAGCGGGGATATGAAGGCTTTGTTGGGTGGCAAAGGAGCCAACCTAGCACAAATGACTCGGATTGGGTTGCCCGTTCCTCCAGGATTCACAATCACCACGGAAGTGTGTGTGAACTACTACAAAAACGGTCGCAAATATCCAGCAGAACTGCCGGGCGAGTTAGAAAAGGCAGTGAAGTGGCTCGAAAAGGAGACCGGCAAGAAGTTTGGCGATGTGAAGAATCCGCTCTTGGTCTCGGTCCGTTCCGGAGCTCGCGACTCGATGCCCGGGATGATGGATACCATCCTCAATCTCGGATTGAATGATGCGACCTGCGAAGGCTTGGCCGCCGCAACGCACAACGAGCGTTTCGCGTGGGACTCGTACCGACGTTTTATTCAAATGTACGGCGATGTCGTCATGGGAGTGCAGAAGCGGGACGAGAACGAGCACGAGCCGTTCGACGAGGTGATGCATCACCTGAAGGAAGAAGTCGGCGTAACGGAAGACACCGACCTTTCGGCCCAGCATCTGCAAGAGCTCGTGAAGCGCTTTAAGAAGCTTATCAAAGACCGCACCGGCAAGGCCTTTCCAAACGAGCCGATGAAACAACTCGAGGGGGCCGTTCAAGCCGTCTTCGGTTCATGGATGAATGAGAGAGCTATTCTGTATCGCCAGAAGTACCGCATTCCCGACGAGTGGGGAACCGCCGTCAATGTTCAGAGCATGGTCTTCGGAAACATGGGAGACGACTGTGCCACCGGTGTTGCGTTCACTCGCGACCCTGCCAACGGCGAGAACGTGTTCTATGGGGAGTACCTGGTCAATGCCCAAGGCGAAGATGTGGTCGCTGGCGTGCGGACGCCGCTCAAGATCTCCGACATGGCCAAGGACAAGATCCTCGGACCAGCCTTCAAGGAATTGGTCGAAGTTCGAAAGATTCTCGAGCGGAACTTTGGTGACGTGCAAGACTTTGAGTTCACCGTTGAGAACAAGAAGCTGTACATGCTCCAAACCCGCAATGGGAAGCGAACTGCATTGGCCTATGTCAAGATCGCGCATGACATGGTCAAAGAAAAACTGATGACTCCGGAACACGCAATCAAATCCGGAGACCCTGAGGCCCTCAATCAACTCCTGCAGCCGATCTTCGATACGAAGTCCTATGAAAAGGCCAAGAAGGACGGACGTTTGTTGGCAGTGGGTTTGCCCGCCGGTCCAGGTGCTGCCTCCGGAGCTGTCGTATTCACTGCGGGTAAAGCCGAGGAACTGGCCGCCAAAGGCCAACACGTTGTTTTGGCACGTATTGAAACCAGCCCGGAAGACCTCCGCGGCATGATCGCTGCCGACGGAATCCTCACCGCACGCGGTGGTGTTTCCAGCCACGCAGCCCTCGTCGCTCGTCAGATGGGTAAGGTTTGCGTTGCAGGTGCAGGTGACATCGAAATCGATTACCAAAAGCGCCTTCTCAAATGCAAAGGGTTCACTATCAAGGAAGGGGAACCGATCAGTATCAACGGCACCACAGGGGAAGTGATCCAAGGGAAGATCGATACCGCTGACAGCGAACTCAAGCAGGTCTTGGCCGCCGGAACTCTCAAGCCCAAGGACAGCAAAGTCTTCCAATACTACGACTTCATCATGAAGCTCGCGGACAAGTATCGCACGCTCGGCCTGCGCACCAATGCAGACCAACCCGATCAGGTTCTCAACGCGATTGCCTTCGGTGCTGAGGGTATCGGTCTTTGTCGCACGGAGCACATGTTCTTTGAAGGGGACCGCATCATTGCAGTCCGTCAAATGATCTTGGCCAAAACAGAGCAAGCTCGCAAAGCAGCCCTCGAAAAGTTATTGCCCTATCAGCAAAAAGATTTCGAAGGGATCTTCCGAGCCCTCGATGGCCTCCCCGCCTGCATCCGACTCTTGGATCCACCCTTGCACGAATTCTTGCCGCAATCGGACAACAAGAAGGGGCAAGACGAAGTGGCAAAGCAACTTGGTATCACTGCCTCGGAAGTAGCCAAGCTCGTTCACGAACTGCATGAGTTCAATCCCATGCTAGGCTTCCGTGGTTGCCGCTTGGGGATCATTCGTCCAGAGATCACCGAGATGCAAGCTCGCGCTATTTTCCAAGCTGCGGCAACGGTTCTCAAAGAGGGAACCAAAGTCAAGCCGGAGGTCATGGTGCCGCTGGTGGGCTTCAAGCGAGAACTCGATCTCCAGGTCGCGATCGTTCATCGCGTCGCTGCCGAAGTCATGAAGGCAACGGGTAAGAAATTCGCTTACCATGTCGGAACCATGATCGAAGTTCCTCGAGGTGCGATGACTGCGGATGAGATCGCCGAATCGGCCGAGTTCTTCTCGTTCGGCACCAACGACTTGACCCAAACCTGTTTGGGCATGAGCCGCGATGATTCCGGCTCTTTCCTCCCTGCCTACCAGAACTTGGAGATCATCAAGACCAATCCGTTCGCCTCTATCGATCGATCGGGTGTCGGCCAATTGATGAAAGTCGGTGTCGAGAAGGGGCGTTCGACACGGAACGATCTCAAGATCGGTATCTGTGGTGAACACGGCGGCGATCCATCGTCCGTGGAGTTCTGCCACATGATCGGGCTGAACTACGTCAGCTGCAGTCCGTTCCGCGTACCGATCGCTCGGTTGGCAGCAGCCCAGGCTGCTTTGCGGCATCCAGCTCCTGCCCCCACCAGCAAGCCGGTGAAGGACGCGAAGCCAGCAACGAAAGGTGCTGCTACTCGTAGCCGAAGTCTCGCTCGCAGCTAGTCCCAACCAACGCGATTCCTGATCCCAAAAAAAATGGCGAAGAAGTCTCACCGCGAGACAACTTCGCCACCGGGGGGGAAGGAATCATGAGAATGGATTGCCAATTGAGATGGCATCTCACGTTCAGTGGAACTGTAGGTCGGCAAGACTCGGCTAGCTTCATCGATGTGAATCTTTTGCTCATCCTGAATGACTTGGCAAGTTGATCGCATCTGGCTTTAGCGAATGTGCGGCCTATGCGGTCATATCGCCTGCATTATTGCTGGCAAGTCAGATAGGTTGTGCGTTTTATTCAACGCGATAATAGTCGCGATACCATGCGACGAAGCGAGCCACTCCTTCTTCGATAGTGGTTGAGGGTGCGAATCCGATTTCGCGCTGCAGGGATGACACATCAGCGAATGTCTCCAACACATCCCCCGGTTGCATGGGCATCGGCTTGAGGATGGCAGGTTTGCCGATCGTTTTTTCGAGAACCTCGATGAAACGCGATAGTTCTGTTGGCTGATGGTTTCCGATATTATGCAACCGATAGGGTGCTGAACTGATCGCAGGATCGGGGTGACCTGGGTCCCATGCCGGGTCTGGCGCAGGGATGCGATCCAAAAGCAACACCATGGCCGAAACGATGTCATCGACATAGGTAAAGTCCCGTTTCATGCGCCCGGCGTTGTAAACCTCAATCGGTTCACCTGCGAAGATTGCCTTCGTGAATCGGAAGAGCGCCATGTCCGGTCGTCCCCAAGGGCCATACACGGTGAAGAAACGGAGTCCGGTTGTCGGCAATTGATACAGGTGCGAATAGCAGTGGGCCATCATCTCGTTCGCCTTTTTGGTCGCAGCATAGAGACTCACCGGATGATCCGTGGAGTGAGAGGTGCTGAAAGGCTGCTGTGAATTGAGTCCGTAGACACTGGAACTGCTCGCATAGATCAGGTGCGGTACACGCTGGGCCCGGCAACCTTCGAGGATGGTCAGGGTCCCTTCGATATTGGAACTCGTGTATGCGAATGGATTGGTCAGCGAATAACGCACGCCGGCCTGGGCCGCGAGATGAACCACTCGGTCAAATGAATAGTCTCGAAAAATTTTTGAGATGGCTTCGCGATCTTCGAGCGAGACGCGATGGAACTCGAACGCATTCCACGATTGCAAAACTTGCAGTCGATCTTCTTTGATCTGCGGATCGTAGTAGGCGTTGACATTGTCAATGCCGATCACGCGATAACCCGATTCAAGGCATCGCCGCGCCATATGAAATCCGATGAATCCGGCGGTCCCCGTGATGAGAATCGTTTGCATAGTGTTCAGGTTTTAAGCGGTGGGTAGTTTCAAATCGCGTAGAAATGGGTGGACCGGTTTCGGAATCGCAGGGGCTTTGTGTACGGCTATCCGAATCCATGATTGAAGCGATGCCGGATCCACAATAACGCCTTGTGCAAAAAACTCCGTTGCCCATCCGAGATCATTGTGAGAGCCCCACAGACCGCTCCAAACCAACCGGAGGCAACGTCCGCTTTCCAACCCATTCGATGGGGCATCAAACAGAAGATCTTGCGGGCTCAAGGATGAAGTCTCGATCAGCCTCATCAATGCGTCTGCTGATGCGATCAATACATCGATGCTGTCGGGATGGCTCCAAACGGACCAAGAATCAAGACTCTCGGCCACGGACCAAGCGATCGAAAGCTCGCGCTGAGAATCCTTAGAAAGAGGAGAGTCCTTAGAAACAAGATCGCACTCTTGTTTGGCCAAACGGCGGATCAATGCCTCATGCATCGGTGGGAGACCGACCAAATGCCAACGCTGCAAAAGATGCTCTGGCATCCTAAGATCCCTTATACTGCTCGGTCGATGGAGGCGTTGCTATCAAGGCTACTCCGCCGGTTTCCAACTGCAATACAGCATCGACGCATGCGGATGGAATGAGCATCGAATCCCCCTGCGTCAGGTGATAGACAGCGCGCGATGTGCGAATGCTACCCGTTCCAAACGGCAGTGTTGCGATGGCGAAGATAGCACTCGGCAGAGGAAACTCCCCCGGCCCGACACATTCCGTCAACTGGAACCGATCGCAATCGACGAGCATCGATTGCCCAAGCGTACCAGTCTCGATCCGAGTCGACATCGAGACCGGGCCGCGATCGAAATCGATCACTTCGAGGGCCTGGTCGATATGCAAGGGGCGAGGCTGACCATTGGCATCGACACGGTTCCAATCATACAAGCGGAAAGTGCAATCGCTTGACTGCTGGATCTCGGCAACGATCAATCCTGCTCCTAACGCATGGACGGTCCCTGCGGGAATAAAAATGCAATCCCCAGGTTTGGGATAGAGCGTATGCAGGCACGATTCGGTGGCTCCCCCTTGAATCGCCATCTGCAAGTCGCGACGGGTTACTCCTGGTTTAAGACCTGCATAGACCACCGATCCCGGCTCGGCATCGACGACATACCATGCCTCGGTTTTGCCCCGGTCGGGAACCGGCATGCGTGCACCATAGGCGTCATCCGGATGAACTTGGACGCTGAGTACCCGCTGGCAATCCAGATACTTAAGAAGAAGCGGGAAACGGCTCGATGGCCCCTCCGGCCCAACCGAGGGCCCCAGGACGGCATGAGCGTGATCTTGGATCAATTGCCGCAGGGTCGTCCCCGCTAAGCCTCCTTCGCAAACCACCGATTCCCCCTCCCGATGGTCGACCAATTCCCAACTCTCCGCCCAAATCCCGGAATCTGGAACCTTTTTTCCCAGTCGCTGGGCCAGTCTTTGCCCGCCCCAAAGGTAAGATCGGAAGAGTGGCGAGAAACGAAGCGGATAGTCTGGAGTAAACATGGATTGCCAAATCGGCTTAAACAAACAAACTGGAGGAAGACTGAAATGAACTTCCCCTATTGTAGCGAGAGGATCCGCACCCGATGAAAGGTGACGATCTATTCGAAAAAAGCTCGATGACCTTCGGAGAACATCTGGAGGAGTTGAGGCGGGCCCTCGGCAAGGCGTCCATTTGGCTCGGGGGTGGCTTCATCATCGGGTTGCTCCTGGCATCTTCGGTGATCCGATACATGCAGGGACCGTTGGAGGATTCGCTGGAAAAATTCTACCGAAAGAAGTCCGAGACCGAGATCGCCAAGGCACTCGATGTCAAGGAAGCATCGAAAGATCTTGCCGATCTCTCTACCTGGATGCGCGAAAACAAGGTTGCCAGCCAGCTGGTGTGGGTCGATCCAAAGCGGCTGCAGCGTGAGGGTTCGGAAGACCTCGCGATCCTTGGAAACGCCGACTCCGAGGGTTTGCCCGA
>JAGWWZ010000026.1 GCA_018970165.1 Planctomycetota bacterium
GCCAGAATGCCAAGGTCGCGTCGCGAGTACTTTTGAAGATCTTTTTCAAACGAGTCGGCTTCACACATGTTGATCATCCTTTTTGAGAACGGGGATTGGCTGAACGCATATCATCACGGTTGACAGCGGATCCAAGCAAGCGGTCAGAACGAATTCTGTGAACCTGCCACTTCGAATCGCCCCCAGGCAGGCTCAAATGGGCAATTTCTCCCGCGAATTCGGAGCGAGTCACGTCGCTTGAAAGATTCTTTCGCCCCAAAAATCGCGGAAAAAGCCCATTACACAGTCGTTACATCTCCTATTTTTTCTCGGCCACCAAGACCACCTTGCCGAGCGACAAAAATTGAGATAAGGTTTGGAAAACGGGCATTCAACATAACTTAACGGACACTTAACCGCACTTGCAGTAGTGTTGCTGGAGTTAACAGGCCGGGTTTCCAAGGTTTTCAAGGGGCCACGGATAGCGCCCGTGGAACGGTTCTCGTCGCACGAGTCGACCGCGAAACGGGTTACAAAAAAGGGATCGTTTGGGAGTTCATGCCATGAGCCAAAGAAGTTCACGAATGACTTACAACAAATTGGATTTGCTCAAACTGATGTACCTGAGCCGCGAGGGGGACCGTCGCGAAGGGGTTTTGCTGCGTCAAGGCAAAGGGTGGTTCCAAGTCGCTGGCATGGGACATGAGAGCTTGGCCGTTATTGCCATGCAACTCGGTGCGGACGATTACCTGTTTCCGTACTATCGAGACCGCGCAATGATGCTGGCCAAAGGGATGTCCAACTTTGAATTGGCGAAGGCCTACTTTGCGAAACGGGAAACGAGCAGTGGCGGCCGACAAATGCCTGGACACCCCAGTTGTCGCGAGAAGAACATTTGGAGCGTTCCCACACCGACAGCAAGCAATCTGCTCCCAGCCTGCGGTGTCGCTTGGGGGATGCAAATGCAGGGCAAGAATAACGTGGTCATCGCCACCACTGGCGACGCAGCGAGTCGCCAAGGGGAATTCTACGAAGCGATCACGTTTGCGATGGAGCGGAAACTGCCGATCGTCTTTATCGTCGAAGACAACCGTTATGGCATCAGCACCAATACCGACAAATTCAACCCATTCAAACTCGGCGTGTTCAGTCAGAACATCGGCCTGGTTCATGTAGATGGCCGACATCCGGATAATGTATGGCAAGCGTCGGCCGAAGCGATCGAGCGAGCAAAATTAGGAAAAGGACCATCGGTACTCGTGTGCGAGGTCGACCGCCTGTGTAGCCACACCAGCAGCGACGACCATCGCGTGTACCGTCCACCCGCCGAGATCTCGGAAATGATGGAACGAGATCCTATCGATACCGTGGTCGCGGAACTGGTGGAAAGCGGCGAATTGACATATGAACGGTGGGAGGAAATTCGCCATACCATCGATAAGCAAGTGGATGAGGAATACCGCAAGGCGGAGACAGAACTAGATCCGACTCCTGCAGACTTGATGAAGGAACTGCTCGGCCCCGCTCCGAACGCTGCTGCGCCTCCGATCGAAGGGGGTCGCAAATGGCGCATGGTCGATGCGGTAAACGAAGTCTTCAAAGCAGGTTTGCGACAAAACCGCGACTACGTGTTCTTCGGTGAAGATATCGAGGATCCGAAGGGAGGCGTATTCCGCCTCACCGCTGGCCTTTCGACGGAATTCCAAGATCGAGTTTTCAACTCTCCCCTCGCAGAGGCCACGATTGCAGGTGTTGCCGTGGGCTTGGCATGTTATGGCATGCGACCTGTTTTCGAATTGCAGTTTGTCGACTTTGTCGGACCAGCATGGTCTCAGATATCCCAGAACATGTCGACCATTCGATGGCGAACGTTCGGTGATTGGAAATGCCCGGCGGTGATCTATTCGCCGTATGGTGCATACCTACCCGGTGGTTCGATCTGGCACTCTCAAGCCAACGAAGGAAGCTTCGCCCATATCCCTGGGTTGCGAATCGTGGTACCGAGTACTCCGGAGGACGCAGCAGGGCTCATCTGGACAGCGATGCACAGCGAAGACCCGACGATTTACTTGATCCCAAAGCACTTATTCCGTCAGCAGATGGATATGCCCGCCAAGCCCGATCCTGTGCCGTTCGGAAAGGCGCGTGTGCGACGTTCCGGTCGTGATGTTACGGTGGTCTCATGGGGCAACTGTATCGAGCAAGCGATGGAAGCTGCCGCAAAGCTCGATGGCGACGTATCTGTCGAAGTCATCGACCTGCGATCAATCGTACCCTGGGACTTTGAAACCATCGCCGATTCGATTGAGAAAACAGGGCGACTCGTAGTGGTCCAAGAAGATGCCGAGTCATGCAGTGTCGGCCAGATGATTCTCGCAAAGATTACCTCGAGCCCTGAAACATTTTCAAACTTGCTCAGCCCGCCTCAACTGGTGTCGCGCGCCGATGTTCATATCGGCTACAATCCGATTTATGAATATGCAGCGTTGCCCGATACGCAACGTGTTATCTCGGCCATTCGATTAACCATGGAGGACTAGGGTCCGTGCCAATCGTTTCTGTTCGTATCCCACAGATGGGAGAAGGCTTGCAGGAAGCGCTCCTCGTCAATTTTCTCAAAAAGCCTGGCGACTTGGTTCGTCGCGATGAACCGATTTATGTGATGGAGACTGACAAGGCCTCTACGGAGGTCGAGTCCCCCTACGCAGGACGTTTGGTCGAGTGGCTCGAAAAGGAGGGAACGGTTCTACCGATCGGAACCGAGGTCGCTCGGATGGAAGTGGATGAACCGGTCAGCGAATCCGCACCATCGCACGGTTCGCCTCACACTCCGGCCGTAATAGGCAGTACAACAACCTCATCTACGGATGCCGAAACCGGCAACGAGGATGAAGGAACCGGGGGAAGTGGCGGCGCGATTCCCCCCCGGACTCGAAAGATGCTGAAAGAAAAAGGGCTGCTGGACATAGCGGACCAAATTCCGCGTCGCGGCAATAAGTTGATGCCGGAGGATGTGGAGCGTTATTTGGCTGCCGCCTCTGCGAGCACGGCATCCGCTGCCCCGAGCTCACTCTACGACGAAAGCCCCGTCTCTAAACAGCAGATCACGCTCAACTATCGACTCCACCGCAGCGTGCAAACCACCGTGCCAGTCACAGTGATGAACGAAGTTGATTGGACCGCCTTGGCTCAAGCGCGACAGCACGTCAAGGAAGCAGGTGGCAAGGAAACGAGCTTTGCGATGATGCTGTGGTGTGTCGTGCGGTCTATGTCCAGGCACCCGCGGTTTCGAACCAGCCTCGTCGGCGATGGAACCATCTTCCGCACCTATCGCCATGTCAATCTCGGTGTTGCCGTCGCACTCCCCGAAGACACTCTGGTAACTGCCTCGATCCACGGTGCGGACAGCATGAGTCGAAGCGAGTTCTTTCAACGCTTGTCGGAACGCATCGAACTGGCGAGACAAGGAGTTGATCAAGCCGACCCATCGATCACGATCAGCGTATCCAATATAGGGACGGCAAGCATGCGGATGGGTATCCCGGCAATTGTCGCACCCGCAGTCGCGACCCTCGCTTTGGGTGAAGTATTCGATGCTCCCATCCCAAGCGGTTCGAGTTTCGTTTTTCAGAAACGTGCCCAATTGACACTCGCCTTCGACCATCGCATCATCAACGGTGTGGGTGCTGCATCGTTCATGAATGATCTCAAGGAAGAGATCCAGAAGTTTCATTTCTGAAACTTTTCGCTTAAAGGGTGAGTTACGTCCACCGTGCGCCCTGAATAGGTGAATTCCTTGTGAACTGGTTAGCCCATGCGTTCCTATCCACGCCCGATATGGAATTCCGTTTAGGGAATCTCCTCGCGGATATGATTCGTGGCAGGGCGCGAGCCGCGATGCCAGCGAGATTTCTGGAAGGTGTTCGGCATCATCAAGCGATCGATGCCTTCACGGACACGCATCGAATCGTCTACCGTAGTCGCAGTAGGATTGGAGGCCGATTCGGACATGCGAGCGGTATCCTGATCGATATCTTCTACGATCACTTTCTCGCATTGGACTGGGACCAGTATTCGAATGAACCTTTCGAAGCGTTCACGTCGAAAGTTTACGACGACATGCGGTCCGGGCTCGAGTGTTTTCCCGAAGATGCTCGGCAGGCGATGCACAAAATCGCCGACGACGATCGATTGGGTGCGTACCGAAGGCTGGAGGGTATAGAAGATTCATTGCGTAAAGTCTCGCGTCGATTGGCGAAGCGGATAGGCCGTGATCTGGAATTAGAGCGAGGTGTCGAGGACTTAATCAATCATTTCGACGGCTTGCAGGATGATTTCACCGAGTTCTTTCCCGAATTGCATCGGTATTCCAACGAGCGACTGCGTGCCGTTGGGTGATCGGTCCGGTATCCTGTAGCCGATCCAAAACGCATTGGCCGCCTTGGCACCATTTGATATATCCTGGAGTTATCGATGAGAACATTGGCATTTGGCAGAACCCTGATCTGCTTCGCCCTGATCTGGCTTGCCCCCCTAGCGACCGCCAACCAACCTCCAAATGTTGTTTTGATCATCTCAGACGATCACGCTTGGACCGATTACGGATTCATGGGGCATCGATTCATCGAGACACCCAACTTAGATCACTTGGCCAGATGCAGCGCACTTTTTGAAAGGGGTTATGTTCCGACCGCCCTTTGTCGACCGTCTTTGGCAACACTATTAACCGGCAAATATGCGCATCAGCATCGCCTCACCGGTAACGACCCCGCACCGCTCCCTTCGATGATGGGTCCGAACGCAAGCCGCGAGGAACCCGAGGAATATCGACATCTGCGCAGTCAACTGATCTCTCTTGTGGATCAACAAGCTACCCTTCCCAAGTTACTTGCCTCCAAAGGTTACGTCAGCTTTCAATCTGGCAAGTGGTGGGAGGGTAACTATCGTCGCGGAGGCTTCACGGAGGGGATGACACGAGGGTTCCCCGAACCAGGTGGAAGGCACGGAGATGATGGCCTAAAGATCGGACGCAACGGCATGCAACCGATCACCGATTTCATCGATCGAGCGGTAGCATCCGAGAAGCCGTTCTTCGTCTGGTACGCCCCCTTCCTGCCGCATACTCCGCATACTCCACCCAAGGCTCTCTTTGACAAGTACAAAGCCAAGGGCATCGAATCAGACCATATCGCTCGCTACTATGCCATGGTCGAATGGTTCGATGAAACATGCGGTGAACTCATGCAACATCTCGACCGCAAGAATCTGACCGACAGTACCCTTATCATTTACATTGCGGACAACGGTTGGATTCAGCGAGAGGATTCCCAGGAATTCGCGCCGCGTTCAAAGCAATCACCCAATGAAGGGGGAGTGCGTCAGCCCATTCTTTTCAGCTTGCCCAGTAAAATCCGTCCCGGCTCGAGGGGAAGTCAACTTTGCTCCAGCGTCGACATCTTGCCTACGATCCTACATGCGGCGGGGGCAGAGATTCCTGACGATCTTCCCGGTTATGACTTGATGCCATGCCTAATATCAGGGGATCCCACCCCCAGACAGGAAGTCCTCGGCGAAGCCTTCTCCCACGACATCGCTGATATCGATCAACCAGAGACAACGTTGATTTATCGCTGGGTGATCGAGGATCGCTGGAAGTTGATCCTGTCCTACGATGGTCTCGCAGGGCGATCCGCGAGATACCACTCGCGTGATGACATACGTCCACAACTCTACGATCTTCTTTCAGATCCCATGGAAACAAAGAATGTAGCCGCCGACCATCCTGATCTGCTAAAACGATTGAGTGAGAAGTTGCAATCCTGGTGGCCGGTCACCGAGCGGAAGGTGCAAACCGAATACATCAAGTGAGAGTCCGATTTTTTACCCAACGGCTACGTACCGAACAGATGCATCCAAGGAACCGCATACCATGAGTAATCCAAGAATTCAAACCGCCATAAACCGAAGGTCCATACTGAAGATTGGTACCGGTTCACTCATGGCCGGAATGGCGGGTACGTTCAGTGGCTCAACCGCCAATGCGTTGGGTAACCAATCGCGTGAAACCAAATCGGTAGCTGCCGTAATCACGGTTTACTTTCAGAACTCCCATGCGGATGTGCTGCTCACCAAGATCATGGAGGGCTGGAAACACGACCGAGGGCCAGGCCCCGATCTGAGATTAGCGTCTATCTACATCGATCAACCCGAAGGGAGTGAATTCGGCCTTGAGGTTCTTAAGCGCAACAATACTCCTATTTTTGAGACTATTGAACAAGCGGTCACCGTTGGTGGCAATTCGATCCCGGTCGATGGGGTATTAAGTATCGGTGAGCACGGCAAGTACCCGGTCAATGCGTTGGGGCAGCAACTCTATCCGAGAAAACGCTTCTTTGAGCAGATTACCGATGCCTTCAAAAAATATCAGCGTGTCGTTCCAGTGTTTAACGACAAACACATCAGCACGGTTTGGAACGATGCGAAATGGATGTACGACCGAGCCCAGGAAATGAAGGTTCCTTTCATGGCAGGTTCCTCGCTGCCGCTCACCTATCGCACTCACCCGATCGACTTACCACTTGGTAGCGAGATCGAGTCGGTGGTTGGGATCGGGTACAGCGGACTGGACATTTACGGTTTTCACGCCCTGGAATGTTTCCAAACGCTTGTCGAACGTCGTGCGAATGCTGAACGGGGCGTGAAATGGGTTCGATGTTTGGAGGGCAAGGCAGTTTGGGAATTGGTCGATAGCGGTTGGGTCGATGCCGATGTGTTGCAAGCCGCACTCGACATTGTCCCGCGATCGGTTCCGACCGTTCGTGACGATCCAGGGGTGGTTCTGTTTCAATTCGAGTATGTCGACGGGTTGAGAGGATCTCTGTTCATGGTTCCGAGTGCCAGCCGCAATGGTGTAGCAATCAAACGGAAAGGTCACCCGATCATGGCGACGAGCTTTGAGGAACGACCCGAGCCAAAGCATCCTCATTTCGCATATTTACTCAAAGGTATCGAGCAAATGATCCATTCGGGACGACCTCCCTATCCTGTGGAGCGGACCCTCCTTACAGGCGGTATTCTTGACCGCGCGCTCAAATCGAAGTTCGAAGGTGGCACGGTGCAACAGACGCCCGAGTTGCAAATCGCGTATACCCCAGTGGATTATCCCCATGCACCCGAGCCCAATTTGGTTTCGGATATTCAACGCTAATGATTCACGAGTTGCAGAACACAACTATGCGACAATAGCCGCTGTATGAATCTATTTTTTAATGGCCGTTTCGGCTTCGGAGAGCGTTTCCTGAAGAGCTTGTAGTTCGGGGAATTTAGAAGCGACTGGCTTTAGGATATCTATGGTTGCCCCAAAATCCCCCTTCGCAATCAGAATCTTGCCTAGGACAACATAGAGTGCTGGCTCCTGTATCTGACCAGCAACGGCTTGACGCGCGAACAGTTCTGCCTCATCAAATCGTTTTGTTTCTGGTCGGGCGAGAACACTCGCAAGATTGCTGTAGGCTAGAGCGATTGTAGGTTGGAGCGATTGCGCTTGACCCAAATGCCAAGTCGCCGTGGACGAGCCCTCTGGATTTATTGCGGCCAGGAAACCGATTGCGAAGTGAGCGGCGGTCGGATTGTATCCGGATACAAGCAATCGTTCAAAGATTGCCGTAAGTTCCTTTCGGCTAGGCTCTTCCATGTTGCGGCTAAACAGCCCTTCCAATCGAAGGTAAACATCGCGGCTGTTCAAGTCCAGCGTCATGGCCTGCATCAATGGAGAGAGTTTCTCGACAAAGTTGGCCTTTTCGGTCATCCCATCGAACTGCAAGACAAACAATTCGGAAAGTGCGCTGCGCATATCCTGGTCTTGATGGAACTCAAGACCCGCGATCAATGTTTTCTCTGCTTCTGCAAATCGCTTGAGCTTCGCGAACGCTGAAGCTAGACGAATGCGGGACGTTTTGTCAGCGGGCCTTTCTTCGATTCTCTTCGCAAAGACCTCCACCGCGCTCTCGAGAGCCTGTTTGGAAGCGATGGTGTTTTCTCGATTCAACTCAAGTTCGGAGAGTGCGAAGTAATGCAATGGATTCAGCTTCGCTGCTTGTTGGAGTGTTTCTGCCGTCTTGGTGTCATTGTTGCGAGCTTGATACAGTTTCGCCCACAGGAGAAGACGTTGCTCTTGGTCTCGGAAACTAGAATTTTCCAAATGCCATTGGAGGCTGTCGAGCTTTTCCTGGCTCGGGCTCGATTCGTAATCCTTGATCAAATCAATGGCGCGAAATTGGTGAGCCGGTGGGTAACCAATCCTCCCATCAGGAGCGATCGCCGCCATGACAGCCTCTGCGATATCCCTTCGCTCCAAATTCGCGTTTGCGATACCGTAAAGATACAACGTCTCTCGCTCTTGGTTCTTGGGTGGTACGGCCACCAACCTTTTCGCATGAAGTATCCCGTCGACTAAATTTTTTTTCCCCATGCTCGCAATGGCTTGAGCGTTGTATCGTCTCGTAAACCTTTCTCGGAAATAGGCATGCCCAACCACGATCGCCACCATGCAACTAAAGCAAAAAAACGCAGGCAGCCCTCTCAAGTAACATGTTCGATTTGCAGGGGAAAGAAAAAACCCCCGCACAGGAACCGTGATCAGCCAAAGCGTTGTATTGAACAGCCAAATGACACCACGCAATGGAAGCAGCGACAGCCACCGCATCCAGCTCCTGTCGGGTGCCGCTTCCTCGTCCAGTTCCGTCAGGGCGAGCCACCTACCCGTGACCCAATCGATTGCCAAGGCAATGATGTGAAGAACTCGAAACGGTAACTCAAAAAGGAACTGCCACATATGCGTCCTGGCCTACCTCGACGTCAACTCGAGGACGTCTTTGTTCACCCATGCAGTGATAGCAGTCCAGCACTGTTTCAGCTCTTCAAGCATCTCGGAGTCAAGCTGTCTGCTCGAAACCACAAACAGTGAAACGGTGCACGATAGTGGTATTTTCAGGTTCCGCTTTTCCGGCTTGAAAGGCATCTTTCCCAAAGCCCTCAGCAGATTCTCCTGAACGACACCAGGCAATTTACTTCCCAACTCTAAAGGTGAATTTGCAATCAACGGTGAACCGTATTGGTCAGTACCCAATGCCAGGACCGTACACACCTCGCCCGGCAATCTCGCTAGCTGAGCCATCATCGGCTTGCCATCAGCCTCATCCCTGTCCAAGAATTCAGGTGCTTTCTCTAATCGCCAACCGGTCCAAAGCCAAGAATACAGATACGGTTTAGGGGTTGTGGTCGATGTAGCGACCTCCAATATCATCTTCTTTCCATCGCGCTCAAGAACCCAGGATCGCACGGAACTTCCCGCGGGCAACCATGCGGGAGTCTCAGGTGAATCCAGTTGCTCCACCGTCCAAGAGTCAATCTGGCTCGGCAGTTCTATACGTTCTGCCAGCGTTTGCGATGGCAATATAGCTCGATAGTAGCCTGACAATCGAATCGACAAACCACAGACCAAAAATAAACCGATCACTAAACCATAATGAATCCCTGACAGTTTCCATCGAAGTGGTAGCAGGGGCACTGCCTCGCTATCTTGCCCCTCCACGAGATTGCTTTCGTTGAAGGTCGAACGAAGAGTGCTCGCAAGAAACTGATCACCGCTCCATGTGAAGAAGAGAATCGCGACGAATTTGACATAGTCCCATAGTGCGACCACAGATGGAAAATCAAGCCAGTTGCCTCCGTATTGCTTGTTTGCAAGGAGGATGGTTGCTCCCGTAGCATTTCCAACGATCACCCACCCAACCGCTTGAAAAACATTTACCGTGGTCCGGATCCAGCCGTACCGATAATGGATCCCCCAAGCAATCACAATGAAGACAGTAGGGAACAGCCAAGATACCCCTTGGAACAGTTCCGGGAAAAGTTTCTGCTCACTGATCAGCCCGAGTACATTTCCCTCCGAGAAGAAAAAGATTCGCAGAAAATCGAGCATGACCGTCGTCATGCTAGTGGAGGTCGATTGAAGGGCCAAAGTAGCCCACGGCTCGCAAGCAATCGGGACTGGGTTGAGAAAGATCAGTAGGATGAGGATGGGTCGAATCGCAACGATACCGGGTTTTCCGAACTCCCCGTAAACAGCCATACCTAGCAGGTACAGAAAAGTGAGCCACCCGAGGAAGGGCGAATGTGCGAGTTGGGCAATAAACGCCAACGTCAGTCCGAGGACTCCCAACAAAACGATTGAACTCGGATCACCTTGGACTCGCTCTCTGCGCTGCAACCGTTCGTTGACTAACGTTCGTTGCAATAACTCAGCGCGACGGGTCCAGAGCAACGCGCCAGCGACCACCAGAGCTGCACCAACCCAAATCCAGCTCCCCTGGGCAAAAGACGCGTAACGCAGGTACTCGAGCAACAGTGCGCCAACGGCCGCAAGGGTTGCGATGATAAAGAGGATCAGACCTTTCATAGTGGAATCAAGCTCTACTCTTCAATCCGCTTTGAAAGACTTGAGGCTACGCTTTGCCTGCTTTTTTACTCGAGGTTTGCTTCCCTACAGCGTCGGAATAGTTGGAGTACTCTCGTGCGTAATACTTGGAGTAACGGTACCCGTAGTAATTTGAGCCGTAGTAGGCACCACGGTAATAGGTCCCGTATTCGTTATAGTACAAGTTTTGATCCATTCCGTTGACGATGACACCCATCAAATTGCCTTTGACCATGTCGAGTCGCTCTTTGGCCTTGTGAGCAGAGAGGATCACCCCTCTTCTAATCCGAAGAACCATAATGATTCCGTCGGCAACGCTGCAGATGCTTGTGGAATCCGCGACCGGAATAATGGGAGGGCAATCGATCAGAACGAAGTCGAATCTATTCCGTAGTTCGGTGATCAAGTTCGCATATGCGGGCGAAGAGACCAACTCCCCCGGGTTTTTTGGCCGTCCCCCAGTGGTCAGGAGCGTTAGATTATTTTGGAACTCACAGGGGCGCATCGCCTCATCGAGCGAAACCTCGCCGGACAAAACTTGCCACGCACCCAAATCATCCTGGATTCCGAAATTCTGCTTTACCCGTGGACGTCGGAAGTCCGAGTCGATCAAACAGACTTTTTTGTCTGTCTGGGCGAGAGAGATCGCAAGATTGGCAATGGTCGTCGACTTACCATCCCCCGGCGATGGACTCGTGACCATGAATACTTTATGGCCCGTCTGCCCGGCCGTGAACAGTAGAGAGGTTCGAGCGGCGCGGAAAGTCTCCGATGCGGAATTGCTCGGACTTCTTGCCGTGATGAGCATGGGAGAGCCTGCAAAATCCTTATCGGACCGACTCGTCTTGATTCTCGGAACCTTACATAAAACCGGTGCATTCATGCTTTCCTGGATGTCGATGGGGGTTCGATAGGCGAGGTCGGAATGGTCGATGAGAACCGCGAGAGCAGCGCCGATAAGCCCACCGAGCAAAGTGCCCATAAGAAGGAATCGAGACAGCACGGGGGATACCTGTTGCGGCGATGAAGGTTCGTCGATGATCACGACACGAGTCGCCGAGTAATTCTTCTCACTGGAAATCACTTCGAGTGCTGCGAGTTTTTCGAGTACCTGCGACACAGAGGCACCGGAATCCCTGATTTGATCCCTCAACATATTTACTTCAACAACATCCTCCAAGATATCCTTGGATTTTTCTGTGAGGACTTTGATGTCCTCATCGATCTTATCAAGATTGTATTTCGCTCGTTCCCGCCGGCTTTGTAGGGATGCCATGTAAAGACGGAGGACTTCTGCTTCGCGATTTCGAGCATCCTCAATGGCAGCTTCTTCCTTCTTCGACTTCCCTGCTTCATTATCCGCTATGGCTCTGAGGGCATCCATCTCCTCCATCAATCGATTCTTTGCCACAAGTGCGGTTCGGTATTTCGAGTTGATGAATTCCACTTGCGGATGGTTCTCACCGAAACGTCTGGCGGTCTCGGTCCGTTCGGCTTCCAAGCCAAGAATGTCGGTATTGAGTATCTCAAGCCGTTGCTCGTAGCGTTGAAACCGTTGTTGATCTTCCGATGCACCCATCGCGTACCCTGCGTCAGGTCCGATGAGGTTGAAGAATTTCCTCGCCTCAATCACCACCAATTTCATCGCATCTTCGTTTGGCGGATTGGCGTCGATCGCTTGCTGTGCTTCCAGAATCAACTGATCCGCATTGCGGTAGTCCTTCATGTAACTATCCCGCTCCATCTTCAGTTTTGACAAGTCACTTAGGTAGGGACTCTCGAAACTCCCACCATCCGACTCTGCGACCAAACCAAGTTCTTTTACCAATTGGTAGTAGCGGCTTTCCGCAGCGGTCTTGTCTTGCTCCAGCTTTTTCTTCAGTTCATTGATCAGATCTTTCGAAGTTTCCCCCGACTCGCGGTAATCATCGGTAGTAGCGGCGGTGAACTGCTCAACTACTTTTTCTAGAATCGGTTTGAGATCATCGGGATTTCTTCCCTCGCAACGAATCTCAATCGCATCGGAGGAGGCATCTTTGCCCACCGCCGTAACGGTCAGCATGCTGCGTAATATGTTCAAAGGAGCACTTGAATTTTCAAAAGTCCCCAGTTTTCCCAAGCTACCAGCCTCGAACGCAGTTTTGAGAACTTTCGTACTGGACATGAGGGTACGGTGTTTTTCCAGAGCGACACGTTGCGGGATGATGTCTCCATCGATCACGCTCGGGGGGGCCTGAGTCCACAACATGATCCGCATCCGCGACATGTAGGATGGAATCTGCTGGGCGCAATAGAGCCACCCTAACCCAGCCCCGACAGCGGCCAATAGAATCACCACCGATTTCCGACGCCATAAGCCCCCCACGAAATCGATGTTGGGAACAGCCTTGTCCTCGCCGGTGGGTATCTGGGGCATGGACCGATAACCCGGCAAGCCGTCCTCGGAGTCCTGACTCGCGATCGCTTGATTCATAATGTCCTTCAAGATGGGGGCGTTATACTCAGGGCTATCATTGATGTTCCGTTAAGCGTTAGGGATGGTCAAGTGTTTAGCATGACGAATACTCCGAAAACTAACAGAGTCCCGTTAGGAACTCGCTATCCTCTAGTTGAAGGGGATGGACGACTATGCTGCTTGTATGCATTTTGCCGCGTGCGTTGACTATTCCGCCCCTGAAGCTTTCGGAGCGGATCGAATGGGTCCATTCATTCTAAACCCAACGATTCCCAGCGCTTGTTTACGGCTCATGCGTTGCTTGAGATCCCTTGGAATCCAACTTTTGGCTGTCCATCGCGGAACGCGTCGTCCCGGTTTTTGCGTTCATAAATTCCTCACTTATGCGTTGCAGGCTGGAGTTTTCCGGGTCAGCCTCCAAAAGTGAATCGAGCATTCTCATAAGAGTGCTATGCTCCACCGGTGTACGCTGTCGAGCAACGCGTATGGCAACAATCGCACCCGGCACGAAGGATGGGTCTAACCGAGGCAATTCACGCGTAGTATTTGTCGCAGCGATTGCGTCTTCTGCAGCCACTGACCTGACCCAGTCGATCCAATCGGAGATCCCTGGTTCGTGCCCTCCCTTCATCGTCTCTAACCAATCGTGACCGACGGCATCGACGTTGTTTTCCAATAGCAACCGGATCACTTGAACCAACTGTGGCGAATCGGGTGCAAATTTCACCGCAAAGCTGAAAAGCAGGGGGACGTTTCGCTTCGCTTGCGGATCGGATTGGTGGAGTTGAACCACCATCGCTCGAAGAGAGCTGGCGGCTACATTCCAACGAAAAATCTCGCGCTCGGCAGCTGGCATGTCGGCGAGACTTGTCCATGCGAAATCGAACGCCTCGGCGGGATTGCCCATATACAGTCGCAATCGAAAAATCGCCTCGCGAGCCCTCCAATCCCAGGGAATCTGCTTGATATCCCGGACCGATTCAGAAACAAACTTTATGGCTTCGACGTTTGCACGCTTATGCTCCAACACTGCTGATATCTCCACTTGCGAAGCATTTCTTTCAAGTGATGCAAGCCGTTCCTGATCGAGAAGTTTCCTCGCTCTTCGCATCGATGCATGAATTTCGTTCCACTTTTCTTGCTCGGGGAATCGCAGTGCGCGGTGGATCATCATGTCCGCAAACAACAGTTTCGCTGGCACACCCATTGCGATGAGTTCCTCGCACTGCTTCATAGACTCCGGGCTCTCTACGCCCATGTCGGCAGACCGGTCTCGCATGCTGCGAAAACTCCAATCTAGAAGCCAATGGCGAGCTTGCAATGCATCGGCCCCTTCGAGTTTAGTTGCCCGTTGCATCGCTTGGATTGCTCGCGCCTTGGCATTAACAGCGAGTTCATTCCATTTCGTCAAAATTTCCGCTCGTTTGTCCGCATGAGACGCGATGGCGTTCTGGATCCTTTCATACGATACGAGCCCAATCCGTGCCGACTGCAGAATCCTTTGCGCCGAATAAGGATTCTCGACCACAAGACGTTTCGCGGCAATTTCAGCCCGCCGCATGTCGCTCTCGCTCCAAAGTTCTCCCTTGCCCCTGTTTGCCTCCATGTATTCCGCGACGAGCTTCTCGTAACGCGGAATAACTCGTTTCTGGGCAAGGTAACTTGCAACGGTGAAGGATCCCGCGATCATCGCTAATGCCAGTGACGGAATACTCCATCGCAAGTATTTGCGCCGGGTTTCTTCGATTTCTGCTAGCGACTTTTGGATATCTCTCATACTCAATCGAACTCACGTTGCATAAATTCGAATATGGGTTGCATCTCGATCAGGAACCGCTCGCGACAGGCCTGGAACTCCCTTCGCGTCCCCTCGATATGATCCGCGCTGGGAACCTCCGTCCCCGAAGTCAGCAACTGAAACTGCACCGTCAGGGGCAAAGCGTTTCTTTTGGATGGGAATACGATAAACCTATCCCGAACAGCTCGCGAAAACTCATCCAACCACCTTGCGCGATGCTCTGTATCGGCGACGGAATCGACGAATCGTGTCGCGTTGTTATCGAAGGGATTCCCACTGATTTCTGCATGAACGAAATGAAGAATTGCCCACTGGCCCTCGGGTCCACGCATAATGATTTCATTGATCGGCCAATTTTTCTTAAGGTGCTCGGAGAACAGATCAATCGTTCGCTCACTGGTCAACGTCCACCCTGTTCCGGCGTAACAGACCCAGAGGGGGTGGCCACCTCGAAACGGCAAATCAAGGGACAACATTTGCGTGCTGCCAACGCTGCTGACTCTCCATGTCCGTGAACATTGCCCCTCTTGATGCCCTCTAAAGCGGCGAACGGTTTCAAATGCGATGTCGCTCGAGCCCAATAGTCTTGGTATGGAAGATCTTTCGCCAGGTAGGGAGGCAATGAATCGCTCCGCAAGTAACGGGACATTTGTACTGAAATAGGAACCGCTGATAAAAAACCAACCCAAGGGAACAAAAATCAAAAGGCCACATGCGACCGAGATTCCGAAGTTTGTAACGGACAAGGAGTTGTGGTTTTGTAAAGTCTCGGATCCTGATAGATGATTCCGGATACGCGATTGGGTCAATTGACAAGAGGGTGCGATTATCCACTCGAGCCAGTTTAGAAATTGAACTGAACTCCAATGTGCCCACGCGGCCATCGCAAAAGCAATCAGCCCTAGCAACGTGTGTTGCCAGCCAATCGAAAGATCGATACCCAAGTATTCGACCCCCATCACAATGGAAAATATGCGAAGCATATTTCCCAAAATCGCCCAGATTGGAACCGTAATAATCGTTAGGATCGAGACCCAAACACTGGCTCGACCAAAAAGCAACAGGATTCCCGCAACTGCCATCAACGCATACTGACTATCAACGCCACTGCACGCCTCCTCCACAAGCAGTTGCTTATTGGCCAGCTCCAAGACATTTCCCATTCGCACGTGCAAGATGCCGAGCGAGTCCATCATCCGGCTACACGCAAACGAGGAAATACGCTGCAACGTGCGAACCAATTCTTGATCGCCATTGAAAGGAAACGGTAGGGTAATAAGTCCTAGCCCACTAATACCGAGCATGCGAGTCAACGATAAATGACCAAACTTTCCAACCATCCAAAAGAAAAGTGCGGCGACGCTTGTGAGGTGTGCGAGCCACGAACTATGTATGACTGAGGCCACGACTGTCAGACAGATGACCGACCAAGCCCCTATTCGAGCCAATGAACTACGTCGCTCAGACGGCCTTCTCCGTAGCCCTTCCGTGACGATGAACCAAATCACGGCCACTATTGCCAAGGGGAAGAATTGCATGTGCTGCTTATTCCACAGCATCCTAGCACCTACCACCAACAAGGGTGAAAGCGCAAGCAAAGGCAAGGCGAGGCTAAACCAATCCCAGCGGTCCCATCCTCGGACCCATTCAAGGCATAGTTGCGGTAGAGACGAATAAGATTTGGGTGCTGAATCTGAGGCGACTTTCTGCTGCGTTTCGCTAGTTGGGTTCGGAGAGGCTTGGTGTTCTACGAGCATAAAAGAGCAAGTCGCGCTGCCTAATCCATCGTGGAAAACTGGATGGGCGATTGTGGCAAATGAACTTGAAAGGGCTAAACGTGTCTATCACCTAGTATAAATCTAGCGTCGATTCAGTGAAGTTCCGCGTTTGTCGCACATTGGACTTTCAAGAAGCTTTTGCGGAATCTTCCCAATTTTCCGATTGTTCTCGACAAATACCCATCTGGTCGCCTAGACCGCCACGCAACACAATGTGCTTTTCCTAAGCAAGGACATAGACGCAAATGGCAATTCAGCAGGCATTGGATTGGCTTCAACAACAGACCGATTCCATGGCAGATGACCTGGAATCGCTGTGCAACAGGAACTCTGGCTCGGATCATCGGGAAGGACTTGAAGACGTTGCCAACTGGCTGGAGGACTTCTTTCGTCCAATACCCGTTCCGTGCCAACGGATCCCCTTGTCCAACTACCGCAGTCTCGACGATCACGGGAAATGGGTCGAAAACGCGACCGGACCGGCATTGCGTTGGGATTGGCTAGGAGAAAATTCGCATTTAGCAAAACAGAAACCTCTTCTGCTCACCATCCATTACGACACCGTGTACGGACCGCAAAACCCGTTTCAGAAATGCGTTCGTCTGGATGGCCAACGCATGAATGGTCCTGGAGTGATCGACGCGAAAGGGGGCATCGTGATTCTTCGCTACGCAGCACTCGCAGCCTGCCAGTTCCTAAAGGACTCACCACTTCGTTTCTCCATCGTTCTTACTCCGGATGAGGAAGTCGGATCTCCCGCGTCCACTCATCTCTGGCGTCAGATTCATAGCGAATTCGACTTCGGACTACTTTTTGAACCCACCATGTCCGATGGCTCGATGGTGTCGACCCGTAAGGGCACCGGCAATTTCATATTCAAGATTGTCGGAAGGGCAGCGCATGCGGGACGAAACTTTCAGGCTGGACGCAACGCTATCGTTCACGCCGCATCCTTGATACGCGACCTCCACCAACTCAATGGCCAGCGCGAAAATGTAACGATCAACATTGGGCGCATTCGAGGTGGAGACGCCGTAAACGTTGTGCCTGATTTGGCCGTCCTCCGTGTGAATGTGCGCGTTGGTGATTTCGAAGATCAAGCTTGGATTGAACAGCAAATGCAACACATCGCATCTCGCTATGATGCGCCCGAGGCGGGTTATCAAGTCCATGTCGAAGGTGGCATCCACTCGCCTCCTAAGCCGATTGATTCCCAAACCGAAAAATGGATGCGATGGGTAGAGTCCGAGGCGCAGCAACTCGGCCAAACAATACGCTGGAACGCTTCCGGCGGAGCGAGCGATGGAAACAAACTACAGGCTCTAGGTCTCAGTAATCTCGACACATTGGGCCCAGACGGTGATGGACTTCACAGTGACAAGGAATGGGTTGATCTGACTAGTTTGCGAAAGAAAGCCTCTATAGTTGTCCGACTCTTGGACCGTTATGTAGCGGATGAATTCGTCAACAACTCGCGAACCGAATGAGATTCGACGGGATGGTTAGCCAATGGGATCCGACAATCCCACTGGGTGTATTCCAAGGTAGCACTACTCTCAGAATCGACGCTCGATAGGATGAATGGGACATGTTAGAGCTCGACGTGAGGCTTCGATTTCGTGGACCGTCCAGGATGGATCGTTGTCGGGCATCAAATAGCGAGGACCCTCAAAATCCCAATTCGCATGGCCCTGGGCTAATCCTAATGCATCGACCCATGGGCGGGCGTAATCCTCCCATTGGATGGTTTCTGGTTCGGGAGTGCGAACACAGAAGATTCTCAAAGAAACTTTGCCTGGTGGATCTGAGATACAGCTTCCGATCTGTTCTGGCGATTTGCATGTCACGAAGCGAACACTTGGCAGACGCAACGGATGGCTTCTCGATGCCATCGACTCAGATAGTTCTCGGCTCGAATCTTCGGTATTGCTGTAAATCAAAATTGTAGATCGCTCGGCCTGCTGGAGGTTTTGGTGCAATTTCTCAATCGTCCAACCCGTGACAGGTTCTACCATATCGGCTGCAACATCCATCGCGGGAACCAATACGAAGGACCTCATACACATCCGAGGATGCGGAACTTTCAGATGGGGCGTCCAGATGCGTGCTCCATCAAACAGCAGAATATCCACATCGAGCCGCCTTGCTTCCCAACGATGCTGACGTTGGCGCCCAAGATCCTTTTCAATTCGCTTAACAATATCCCATACTTCCCAGCAGTCGAGTTCCGTCTGAATGCATGCTACCGCATTTAGAAAATCGGACTGTCCTTCGGGCCCACCAATGGGAGGCGTAACAAAAAGGCGGCTGAGTTGTACACGTTGGGAACCGAATGCATCACGGAGCATAACGGCCGCCATCGTCATGGTCTCATAGCTGTTGCCCAGGTTGGCTCCCAAACTGATTAGCAACCTCGCCATGCGTCCCCACGAGTAGTGAGCTAACGAAGAAAATTCGAACTGGACGCGATCGAACCTACGCGACTATTTCTTTACGGATTCAAGGTTATCGACAAACCAATGTACCTTTTTTTGGGTACTAAACTTCGGGCAATTCTTTCTCGCATAGATATGGTACTCGGAGGGAATCGTTTGCCCTTCGTCCCTGTACCGCAGTTTGTAGGTATGACCGACACTTCCCTGGATTTCACCTTCCAAATCGACAAATACCCACTTGGCTTTCGTCTTGCGGTTTCGAATTTCGAGGTGAGCAGCATCGTTCTCAAGTCTTGTCTTCGCGCGTTGAATCTCCGGCGTTTCCTTGGTTCCCCCATTTTCATTGGGTTCTCCGGAAAACTGAAAGCCAACCAAGTAATAAACCTTGTCGAGCTCTTTTGCGGACAAGCTCTCAAGGTAATACTCAGCGATTTGTTTCGCATGGTTGATATCGCTACTGGTTGCCAAGTACCTCTCGGAATACCCCCAGGACGCGGAAGTGGCGCCCATTGCTATCCCCAAAAATCCTAGGATTTTCGAAAGTAAACTGATGTTCTGCCGCTTGGCAGTTATCAGGACAACCGCCCCGATCAACATGCCTACGACCGCAAACGGAATAATCTGGACGTAACCGATCGCGAACAACCCAACCGCTGAACAGACAACGCCAAGGAGGGAAAGCACCGAAAACGAGGTCGTATCGGAGATTTCATCTCCTTCACGTTGAAATTGAATCTTAGCTGGTTCTGGCATCCGAGAAGCTCCAAAATCGAGAATGTCACGCTCCTAGCGCAGTGATGAGTTACGAGAAAAGGTAAGGCTTGGTTCGATCAAATTACTTCGGATTCGACGGCTTACAATGGCTCCCTACAGTAACTTTCGGAACATCGATCTCGGTGGATTTCATGGGGGCAACCGCAATTTCTCGATCAATTCCTCAAGGAGCGGCAGGTTGGCGGCTATTGGGTTTCCCTCTGAAAGGAATCCAAGAGGCCACCAATCGAATCTCGCAGGCCTGCAATCTCAGGATCCCAGTTAAGGTGAGACGGAAAACGCCACGCTTCCCAGATTCTTCCACGTTATCCGTCATGCAGTCCAAGGCATCGATCACGCTTTGCCCCACCCAGGCGGAATTCGGTATATTGGAGTCTTTGCAAATCTCAGGGAACTGCCCCCGCCCGATGTGCAACGATGTTTAGGATGGCGTGTTGACCCCGTATTGGTGACTGTATTTGTCCTATGGTTTGGAATCTTCAGTTTCCCCGTGCGGAATTTCGCACTCCCGACTTCGCAATCGAAATCGAGTTGGATACGCGTCTGCGTTGCACCGTATCTGACGGTTCAACAACTCACGCCTCGCAAAATGAGCCTGACGGACGCTATACCGCAATCAGGGAACCGCTTTTAGCGCTCGCGATCGTTCCGTCGGAAGCAACTCTCCCCATCAACATCGATTTCCCGCCTTGCGGCGATGCGTATGTACGAGAATCAGACCTGATTGCTCTCTACCCGCAACAGTACCCTTGGCCATTCGGTTACCAAGCCGATTTTCGCTATCGCGATGATCTACCAAGTGGAATGCAGGCGCTGGAATTGTGGATAAGCGTTTCCACTTCCATGCTCGAATGCAATCCAAAGTTGCACTTGATTCCTGAAACGAGAGTAAAGCCAAGTCTGGTTCGTGAGATTGCGATCGCAACACATGGTCGCTCGGCACTGATCGTGCATCCCCTCGACTCAGCAGACTGTGAACCCGTACTCGCTGGCGACTTCGACGGAGTGGGGCATTGGGATGTCTTCGGTGGCTTTATGGAGAAAGGGGTGATTCGCCGAGCCCGTTTTCTATGTGCATGGAGCAAACAGCAGGAAGCCTCCCCAACATGGGAGCAGGTTTTGGACTGGTTCTCTCAATCCCCACTGCCATTGACTGCATGACTCAGGCAACTAGAGTAGTCACGTCGATCGCGCATCTAACAATCGAGGGATCTAAAATTGGGGAATCGAGCAAAAACGGAATCTTCATCGTCAAAGGGAACTGCTGCCCGCGGTGCATCTCGTTCTCAACCACACAGGATCGACGAAGTTAACTGGTACGATCATCCCGAATGGTACGAACTTGGGTTTCTTAAGGATACTCCTCGCGAAGGCAAATTTCTCGTCGATGTGTTCAAGAAGCATGTTCCGTTTCCTGTGACTCGAGTCCTTGAGACAGGGTGTGGCTCCGGTCGATTGGTCCGCGAGATGGCTAGCCGAGGATTTCAAACAACCGGCTTGGATTTGAACACCACCGCACTCGCATATTGCCGAAAGAAACTTGCTGAGGAAAAACTGGAAGCGAATCTCGTTCAAGGGAACATGGTCGACTTTGATTTCGATCAGCCCTTTGATGCGGCATTCAATGCCATCAACACGTTTCGCCATTTGGAGACGGAAGCCTCTGCGGTAAAACATCTCAAATGCGTTGCGAGACATCTGAAGCCCGGAGGTGTGTTTGTCCTGTCGCTGCACTTAGTTCCACGCGGTGGTGATCTATGGGGTACAGAGCGATGGGGAACTCGATCCGCAAATCTCAGCGTCTACTATTCCCTGACAGTCACCGAAGTCGATCTCAAGAAGCGGATCGAGCAGCTTAAGATAACCATGAATGTCAAGGAACATGGACTACATCATCGATTGAGCGACGAAATACGCTTGCGATTGTACGATGTGGAGCAGCTCAAGGAGACGCTCGGCAAGGTCAAGCAACTGCAGCTTGCCGGTGTCTACGATTTCTGGTTTAACATCCGCCAGCCTCGACGGCTCAGCCACTCGATTTGCGATACGGTGTTGGTGCTTCAGCGGGTTTAGATCTGGCCTCCCAACGCTTCCAAACCTTGGTGGTCAGATGGTCGATCGACAGGTAGATCGCTGCGGATGAAGCGCCCCCTAACGGACCTGCGACAACACCTCCGACAATCGCAGCGGTAATCGTCCCAGCTGTTTTGCCCAGTTTGTCTGCATGGCAATGCTCGATTGAGTAACTGCGCGATGCCGCATACACACCTTGACGAGCGAGTTCCCCGACCAGACTCGATACCCCAGTCGCACGAGTCACCATAACTCGCGTCATTCCACTCGCAGTTGCAGATGTTGCTGCATATGCCGCGGCCTTCGTCGAGCAAGCGATGGCACCCGCGATCCCGGTCCGCAGAGCCGAGCCGATCACGCGGCCTGCTTGATGGCTTACCGATTCACCCGTCTTGCAGGCCCGTGCAAAATGCTCACAGTTCCCTATCGCTAAATGGTATCCCGCTGTCCCGACAGCTTGTTCAGCTCGCTGGACAACATCGTCGCTCTCTAGCGAGTTCCGGACACTCTCGGTGCGAACTTCCTTACCATCAGAAAACTCCTCCCAAGAGACACGGTGCACTTGCATGGTCTGCGAGTCAGCAACGGTAGCCAAATGTACTACGCTCCCATCCCCCATATCGATGCCGAAATGGCGATAAGTAATCGGCCCCCAATTGCACAGAACGTAAATTAAATCTGCTCGAGCCATACCCCCTCCTTTCATTGCTGGGATCCCAGGGTTCCCGGCAATAACGATTACTTTCGGTTAGCAATCGGCGCAACTCCGACCCTCGGTACGAAACCGACTGGAATTCTAGGCAGAAAGCCATTCAATTCCAGGCGCGCACAACGATCCCGGCTCAGGGTTACACCAGAGCCCAAACGAAAACAGCCGCAAAGGGTTGTTCACGGCTGCTGATCGTTTATCTTAAAGTGGACTGCCGCCAACAGACGGAATCCAATGGATCGATGATCGATTCCACGTTTGCAGACGGCCGATTACTGGAAGGAACGTCCGCATCCACACGACTTGACTGCGTTGGGATTGTCGAAAGTGAAGCCCTGACGTTCGAGGCTGGTGTACCAGCCGAGAGTGGTTCCTTCGAGCAACAGAGCGCTTTTGCGATCGATCACCACGGCGACTCCGTTTTGCTCAACGCGAGTGTCCTTGGCATCGTCGAATTTGTCGTCAAAGTTCAGGGAATACTCAAACCCACTACAGCCACCAGCGACCACGCCGACTCGTACAAACGTCTCTTCTCCAAATTGGGCTTCGGAATGAGCCCGCTTTAACTGTTCTGCTGCTTCGGGGGTAACATTGATCGCCATACACAACCTCATGTATTGATTAAGATCTCGGAAGTTCTTGCGTCGATTGCCGGAAGCTTCTGAAATTGCCTCCCGTAAATCTCCCGATAATGTTATGCATCCCATGACGCATCTGGCAAGCCAAAATCGCCTTTCCAAGAACTTCGGGGCCGGTTATTCTAGATAATCTTCCGCTAGTCGCGGAGCGGAAAAGGCTCGTCGCCTTGCCGGGCGACTTCCCTTAAACATTGAAATTCTCTAAAAAAACTGCTGAAATCATGGTAAAACCGCATCGAAAACTCAAGAAAGCGAATCACGGCCAGCGAGCCGCCAATAGCAAGGCACGGAAGGCAAAACGTCGCAAGGTCCGCACCTAGGCTCCTCCCCGGCCCCTAGGTTACCGCTTCGCCACCGACGATACCGCTTCTCAGGCAGGATAAATCTCCATGGCCGTCAAAGACTTCATCGTGGACCCGGCCACGATTGATTTCAACAACGTTGTCGCGGACATTGAAGAAATTCGCAGGTACAACCCTCAGCGATTCGAGATGGAACAGCTGACTGCGATCGTTTACGCAGATCCTGTACGCGTTGCCTGCGTTGGCTACAAGGACGTGACGGAAAATGAGTTTTGGGTCCGCGGTCACATGCCCGGTATGCCCCTGATGCCCGGGGTCATGATGCTCGAGGCCGTTGCTCAGGTTTGTTGCTATTGCTCACACAAATACAAGTTGCTCGGCGACTCCATTGTGGGGTTCGGGGGGCTCGAGGATGTACGCTTTCGCGAACCGGTCGTACCCGGTGATAGGTTGGTCGTGATGTGCGAGCTTCTTAAGCTTCGCAAGCCCCACCTGCTGGTCTGTCGCTTCCAAGGAGTCGTGAACGGAAGAATTGTCGTCGATGGCCGACTCAAGGGAATTCCTATCCCATTGCAGGTCCTCGCTCCCCAGGAGCAAGGGCGAGAATAAGTGCTGAACGTACCGCAACGCCCCAGCTACCGTCGATCTCCGTTTACTTTCAACTACGGTTGTTGTGTTGGTGCTTGCTCTCCTTTCGATTGCTTTGGTGATGGCAGTTGCACCGCACCCGGCTTGGTCGGGATTCCATAAGCATCCGTTTTGGATTGGCTCGACAGAGGCTGTGCAAGTTCGACTCCAGCAATCAAAGCCAGAAGCAACGTGGCAACAAAGTAGATTGCGTAGTGCAGGAACGACTGACCCACCTCCAATTCGCATGCTCCGACGGAGACCGCAACGCCAAGCCCAAACATGAGTGCCAAAAAAATAGCCATCTGCAAGGTCTCAATATCAGCCAAGGTTCTGTTGCCAAAGTAGTAGGCTAACAGGGTGTACAGGCCCCAAGTGCCAGCGAAAACAGCAGCACAGATCCCTAAACGAATCCATCGCTCTTTTCCTATGTACCCACCGAGTTCATCATCTTTGAAGAACGTGTAGCCCATGGATGCCAGCGGGTAGGCTAATGCAATCGCCGCGAGCACCAAGACCCATGTAGGAGGAGATTGAGCCATCATCCGCAGGACAATCGCGCCGATCAAACAGACGACAGCTACAGACGATGCCAAGGCGATTTGTAATGTCGACGGATCGAATTCGATTCGCCGAATCGGCTTGAGAACAGGCCGGCCCGTCGAATCCTTAGGCCCTGATGACTCCGGCGCGTGGATAACCACTTCCTGAGATTTGTCAGGGACCGTGATCACCTGTTTGCACTTTGGACATGGTCCCTGCTTGCCAGCAAATTTATCGCTGACGGAGAATCGTGCTAGGCAACCTGGACAGGTAACTGGGATTGGCATGGCGATCCGAAACAAAATGGGTGGTTGCGAAGAGACGCATCTATTGTAATCAAATTAGAATTCTCCAGTTTAACGAGGGACCCAGCCAACAGGAAAGTATTGGCCCAATAGGAGAGAATCGATCGATGGAAAAAAAATCTTGGCTAAACGTTGTCTTGTTCCAACCCGAAATCCCACAGAATACCGGGAACATCGGCAGGACCTGCGTCGCGTTGGAGGCAAAACTCTGGATCGTACGCCCGACCGGATTTCGGCTCGATGATCGCTCCTTGGAGCGGGCAGGACTGGATTACTGGCAGCATCTCGACTGGGAGGTTGTGGATTCCTGGGATTGCATGAGTCAAATACTCGACCCTGAGCGTGCGTGGTTCTTTACCAAGTTTGCGAAGCGTCATTACACCGACATTGCATTCCAACCCGGCGATTGGCTCATCTTCGGTACCGAAACCAGTGGTCTCCCGGAGAGTATTCGCACTGCGTATGCGTCCCAATGTGCTCGTTTGCCGATGACAGGGCCGGTTCGAAGCCTGAATTTGTCTGTCGCTGCTGGTGTCGCGATGTATGAGGTCTTCCGACAATGCGATCGCAAAGAACTGGACATCTAGAATAGTGAATACTTCACGCGGTAGGCGAACACCCGTTCTACCCGGCATCCCTCTTTGCGTTATGATTGGCCCATCGATTGGGTTCTTCCTCTTCAGAACCGCGATCTCAGAACGAGTTTTGGTCTTTTCGGATGGTCCGCTATGAGTATCCGCGTTGCATTGCATCACGAAACGGTCTATCGCTACGATCGCTTGGTAACGCTCGGGCCGCAGATCGTGCGGTTGCGACCGGCGCCCCACTGCCGAACGAGCATCCTCAGTTACTCCATGCAAGTAACCCCCGAACAGCATTTTTGCAATTGGCAGCAAGATCCACAGGGTAATTACCTCGCTCGACTCGTTTTCCCGAAACAGACTCGCAACTTCTCGATCGAGGTCGATCTGGTCGCCGACATGACAGCGATCAATCCGTTCGATTTTTTTCTGGAACCATATGCGGAATCGTTTCCATTCCGCTACGAAGACTGGTTGCTGAAAGAACTCGCTCCCTTTCTGCATACTATCCAAACGAGCGGGAGACTGCAGTCTTGGGTTTCCTCGATCGATCGATCCCCAAAACCCACCATCCATGCGATCACCGATTTGAATCGCAAACTTCATGATGCAATCAAGTATGAGATTCGCATGGAACCGGGAGTTCAAACCCCAGAAGAAACCCTGCAGCGGGGGAGCGGTTCATGCCGCGACTCGGCATGGCTGTTGGTTCAAATCTTTCGCCATCTCGGTGTAGCTGCTCGCTTCGCATCCGGTTATTTGATCCAGCTCGCGCCAGACGTTAGGTCGATTGACGGCCCGAGTGGTCCCGAGGAAGACTTCACCGACTTGCACGCGTGGGCCGAGATCTACTTGCCGGGCGCAGGATGGGTCGGACTCGACCCGACGAGCGGTTTGCTGTGCGGCGAGGGACATCTGCCGCTGGCCTGCACGCCGGACCCCTCGAGCGCCGCGCCAATCACAGGTTCGGTCGACCAAGCCGAGTGCGAGTTCAGCTTCTCGATGTCCATCAAGCGAATTCATGAAGACCCTCGCTCTACCAAGCCATACAACGATGACCAATGGCATCGCATAGATGGATTGGGCCGCAATGTGGATCAACAGTTGCAAGCGGACGACGCGCGTCTGACATTCGGTGGTGAACCGACGTTTGTATCGATGGACGACATGCAGGGAGAAGAATGGAATCAGGCGGCTGTCGGTCCCACCAAGCGCAAGATCTCCGGGGCATTGATCAAACGGCTGCGTCAACGCTTTGCACCCGGCGGACTGTTGCACTACGGACAAGGGAAGTGGTATCCGGGAGAATCTCTTCCTCGTTGGGCGTTAACTTGCTTGTGGCGACTCGACGGCGAGCCGATCTGGCTCGACGATCAATGGATTGCGGATGAATCGAGGGACTACGGATTTACGTTCGTGCAGGCTCGCGCTTTCACCGACAAGCTGGCTTCGCATCTTGGTGTGGATCCTCGATGGATGATGCCAGCCTACGAAGACATCTACTACTACATTTGGCGAGAACAGCGATTGCCAGTCAACATCACTCCTTGGGATCCCAAACTTGAGGATCCGGAGGAACGAGCGAGACTGGCTCGCGTGTTTCAACGCGGGTTGAATCAGCCGGTCGGAGTAGTTCTCCCGATCCGTCGTCAATGGTGGCAGGGAAGCCGCACATGGCAGAGTGGCCCATGGCCCGTACGCCCCGAGAGACTTTTCTTGTTGCCTGGCGATTCTTCGATCGGACTGCGACTGCCCCTCGATACCCTACCGTGGACCAATGTCCCTAACGCCGGTACGATCACTCCATTGGATCCATTCGCGTCACGACCTCCTCTACCAACGAACGCTTCCATTCTTCAGCAATTCGGCTCGCGTTCTACGGAATCCATGCGGTTTTCCGAGACATCGCGTTCGGCGAAGATGGAGATCGTCAACGAAGAACAACTCGCGGATTCCCACAATTCTGCGGATGGTATGGTCAGAACCGCTCTTTGCGTTGAACCTCGCGAAGGACGCATCTATGTATTTATGCCTCCTACCGAGTTGCTCGAGGATTACTTGGAGTTGATCACAGCGATCGAATTGTCGGCAAAAGAGTTGGGGATGCCGGTCGTCATTGAGGGATATCTTCCTCCGCGCGATCATCGCGTTCAGTTGATCAAGGTCACCCCCGATCCAGGCGTTATCGAAGTCAACGTGCACCCAAGCAGTAGTTGGGAGGAACTGGTTTCAAACACGGAAAGCTTGTACGAAGATGCCCGGCACTGTCGCTTGGCAACCGAAAAATTTGATCTCGATGGAAAGCATACCGGGACGGGTGGTGGAAATCATATCGTCATGGGAGGACCGACTCCTTGGGACTCCCCATTCCTTCGTCGTCCCGATTTGCTTCGAAGCATCATCGCATTCTGGAACAACCATCCCTCCCTATCTTATTTTTTCAGCAATCGATTCATTGGTCCCACCAGTCAAGCGCCTCGCGCTGACGAAGGGCGTCGCGATGCTCTCTACGAATTGCAGACAGCACTGGAATTGATTCCCGATCGAGGCCAAGATCTGCCGCCGTGGATTGTGGATCGATTGCTTCGAAACATGTTGATCGACCTGACCGGAAACACGCATCGCGCGGAGATCTGCATCGACAAACTCTATTCCCCCGACAGTGCGACCGGACGCTTGGGTTTGGTCGAACTGCGCGGATTTGAAATGCCTCCCCACGCACAGATGAGCCTCGTTACTCAGTTGCTCGTACGATGCCTGATCGCATTCTTTTGGAGAAACCCCTACCGCGAGCCACTGATCCGCTGGGATACGGCGATTCACGACCGATTCATGCTTCCCCATTTCCTAAAACGCGATCTCACCGCCGTCCTTTTTGCCTTGCAGGAAGACGGTTGGCCGTGGGAGGAGAACTGGTTTGCCCCCCATTACGAGTTCCGATTTCCTTTCATTGGTGAAGTCGCCTACTCCGGTGCATCGATTTGTTTAAGATCTGCAATCGAGCCATGGTATGTCTTGGGGGAAGAACCGGGAGGAGGTGGCACGGTGCGTTATGTCGATAGCAGCGTTGAGCGATTGGAAGTGCAGGTTCAAGGACTCGATCTCGATCGCCATAAAGTCCTTTGCAATCGGAGAATTCTGCCTCTGCAACCGACCGGCGAAGCGGGTGCCTATGTGGCCGGTGTTCGGTACCGAGCGTGGTGTCCTCCCTCCTGTCTGCATCCAACCATTCCGCTCCATGCGCCGCTGGTCTTCGATGTATGGGACGTTCGCGCGGGACGAACGATAGGCGGTTGCACCTATCATGTTGCCCACCCAGGTGGCCGCAATTACGAAACCTTCCCCATTAACGCTCTTGAAGCGGAAGGGCGACGCGAAGCGCGTTTCTTCCCATATGGCCACACGCCTGGAAGAATCACCCCGATGATTCCGCGAGAGAACCCTGAATTTCCTGCGACTTTGGATCTGCGGCGCGAGCGAACCGCATCCTAACGCTCAGTGCATAACGTTTCAGGATTGACTACCGAAAACGGGATCGTTTGGTTACCATTTCGAAAGGGAAATGCGAAACCAATTGCAGCCACTCCGTGAGCCATGGAATAGTGAATCGCGAAGCATCAAGAAATCTCGACGAGTCCGTGCGGGCCTTTGGTCAGCTTGTAGACCGTTTTGGGCGGGTGCATACGTCGCTGCGCGTCTCCGTGACGGATGCATGCAACATTCGATGCCGTTATTGTATGCCCGAAAGTGTCAAGGGATTCATGCCCCAGCACCAGTTGATGTCTTTCGAACATATCGAGCGTGTCGTGCGGGCACTTTCCCATGTAGGCGTCAATAAAGTTCGCCTAACAGGCGGAGAACCGTTGATGCGATCCGGGTTGCCGGACCTTGTTCGACGTTTGTCAGGGATACGCGGTCTTGAACAGATTGCGATCACCACCAACGGTATGATGCTCCAGGAAGTGATGGTGGACTTAAAGGCGTGCGGGTTGACCCATATTAATATTTCGCTCGACACATTGAGAGAAGACGCGTTTCAACGCATGTCCCGTCGCGATGGTCTCGATCGCGTCCTTGCAGGAATCGAAACTGCCGTCGCAAGTGGACTACCCTTGCGTCTCAATGCGGTCGTACTTCGTGATGTCAACTTGGAAGACTGCATTCCCTTGGTCAGATTTGCTGTCAGTAAAGGGGTCACCATCCGCTTCATCGAATTTATGCCTTTGGATGCGGACCGTTCGTGGAGTCAATCCCAGGTGGTTCCTGGAAACGAGCTAAGGGAACGATTGGAAGCCGAGATAGGTCCCATGCAAGAAAAGACCGGTGTCGATCCATCGCAACCATCCCGAGACTATGTGTTTCTACACGGCCGGGGAAGCGTGGGATTCATCGATCCTGTATCGCAACCTTTCTGTGGGAATTGCAATCGATTGCGTTTGACTGCGGATGGCAAGTTCCGCAACTGCCTGTTTGGTCGCGAAGATTGGGATATCATGTCACTTCTGCAGCGAGGTGCGGCCGATACCGAGATCCTCGATGTTGCATCGCGATGCGTCGAAGCCAAACACCCATCCCACGGTATTTCCGAGGATGGCTTCGAACCACCCACGCGAGCTATGTACCAGATCGGTGGTTGATCCATCGAAAGACTCTTTTGAAACGAGAAAGCAACTTTTGGAATGACCCGATTTGACGTTTGCGGTTTAGGGAATGCGATTGTTGATATTTTCTTGGAACTTAGTGATGAGGAATTCGCAAGCCTCGGATTCGATCGAGGGACCATGCGATTGGTCGATCCGGATGAGCAACAAAAGCTACTCCTCCGTTTCTCGGATCGAGGACACGACTTGCGTCTGGTGAGTGGCGGCTCCGTTGCGAATTCCGTTATCGCTGTTTCGCAATTGGGAGGAACCGGAGCATTCATCGGATGCGTTGGGGACGACCGCTATGGCCTTCATTATGCAGAGGAATTCCAAGCTCTTCGTATCCACATGGGTAATCCGATCATCGTGGCTCAAACCACCGGTACGAGCGTGGTCTTAATCACGCCGGATGCCGAGCGGACGATGCGCACAAGCTTGGCCGTTTCGAGCCATCTGTGCGACCGACATATTGACGAAGATCGCATTTCGAAATCGACGTGGCTGTTCATCGAAGGCTATGTTTTCGCCAATCCCGATACCGGCCAACATGCAATAAACAAAGCCATCGAGATCGCTAAAAAGCATGGCACGAAGATCGCGGTCACCTGCTCGGAGGCGTTCATTCCGGAGGTGTTCGGAGATGCATTCCACGACGCGCTCAAGGCGACGGATCTTCTTTTCTGCAATGCACCCGAGGCGATGTCAGTGACAGGGCGCAAGACGAGCTCCGAGGCCTTCGCGGCACTTCGTGGGTTGGTCCCCAACAGTGTCGTCACCGATGGTGGCAACGGAGCTTATATCCGATTTGGAGGGGAAGAGGTTCATGTTCCTGCTTTCGCTTGCCAACCCAAAGATCTGACCGGTGCGGGAGACATGTTCGCTGGTGGATTCCTCTATGGCATCACCCATGGTTTCGCACCTGCGATCGCGGCGCGAGGAGCCAACTACATGGCATCGAAAGTAATCAGCCAAGTGGGCGCTCGCTTGCAGGAACCTGCAGTACCTCTTTGGGAAGAAGGGATTGAGGTGCAACGCGCCGATGATGTTGGCGGCTGATCCGATCCCCACATCGCTTGGTCGCAGGAAAAACCTGGAACGGAACGATGCTATCTAAGATCGTTACGCGAACTGATGCTGCACCGCCCAGACGGCGGCTTGCGAGCGATGGTTCACTCCGACCTTCGATAGGATGTTCTGGATGTGCTCTTTAACCGTCTCGTAACTGATTCCGAGAAACACCGCAATTTCTTTGTTGGTGCCTCCATCAACAAGATGCTTTAAGATCTCTTTCTCGCGGTGTGTCAAAGGTATTGGATATTTTTCGCCGGGCACGATGTTCGATGCCGATAATGCCAAACGTCGCAATTCATCCCGCGACCATGAGGATTGCCCCTCGGCGGCCTGCAAAATCTTTTGCACGATTTTAGGGAAGGGATCGGAATAGAGTACGATCCCGAGCAACCCCATAGATGCTGCGCTGGCTAAGATCGCTGGGTTCTCTTGCAATGCAAAAAGCATGAGCGATTGTTTCTCAACCGTCCTCTTGATCGCTTCGATCAACGACAAAGGACCATCTCCCGGCATATGAGCGTCGATTAACACAACGTCGCATGGTGATCGCTGCAACTGCTGAAGGGCGGATCTCTGATCCGGAGCATTAAACTCCAACGTCAGCCCCGCTCTGTCCGCCAGTTCACGAAAACCCAACCAATCCACCTCACAGCATCCCACCAAAAGGACCGAAGTAGGCATGACAATCTCCGGAATCAAATGGATCTCGAGCAAAACAAACCGCTATATCATAGCACAACGGGGGGATGTGTTGTCTACATAAAAAGCGTTTATTGCGCTCCATCATGATCTAGGAGAATAGAACCGATTTCATAGGGGCGAAATTTCACAGCTTTTCCGTCGGCATCGTCGTGAACGAGCATGACGTACCGATCGAGGCGGTTGGCCACCGAGGAATCGATCAATTGATTCGAATCCGCAGCGGACATTTGCATCAGGATGCGTATCTCGATGTCCCGCATGGCATTTCGAGGTAGCCAGCGGCTAAGGGTAGTGGCAGTATCCGACCATATGCAAACGTGGATTCCGAGACTCGGACCATCCGCAAGGACCTTCATGAGCAGAGTCTCCGGAGTCATTTCTCCCTCCTGGCTTGAAAAGGAGAATTCATCGCTGCGACGAAATTCCCGAAATCGCGAGAGATTTGCAATGACAAGGATCAAGGGGGAATAGGTGCGATCGGGAGCAGCGTTGCGAATATTCCATTCGCTCTGGAGTTCGGAAAGGAGTTCGTTAAGTTCCCGCACTGCCCCAACGCGGACCCGAGAGGGCTGGTTTCTTAGCCATTGCATTGCATTGACCATGAATTCGTCATCTGCCGAGCTTCCGTCCAGGATCAGAAAGCGAGGACTAGCGTCGTGCTGCAAATCCGATACGAGCGACGTTCGAACCCAGCTGGCAAGCAACCCAGCGACCAGTGCGCTTTCGTTGCCGACGATCATCACATTTCTACCAGCGACTGGCGGAAAAGCTTTCATCACCGGAGGCTCTATCGAAACGCTCTCTCCGAGGACCCAGGGAGCTTGTGAACGAGTGCTCGAGGATGCAGTCCGCAAAGCTTCCTGTATGCTTCTCGACTGCCATCGCGAGGGTTTGTGGCCCTCGAAAACAATTGGCTTTCCGATCGGATTGACCGTGGAGTTCGCTTTCCATTGGTGGTTAGGAAGCAACTGAAGCCACTCTGTCTGCTCTACTTTCTCGAGAAAGCAGACTTGAAAATTGTGATTCCCCTCGATTCGGCCACCAGCATCGTTGTAAATCCCTTGGCCGGAATGACGCAATCGTTCAGCCGCGCCGTTGTCCTCGCTCAAGATCAACATGGCATCGGCGCTGTCGCATTGCAATGCGATTCGAACAGCCATCTGCGCGAGGGTCGTCCGAGGAAGCGAGTAGGAACCACCAAGAGTTTGTGACGCGAGTACGAGATGCATGCCAAACGATCGCCCTTGCCGCACCAGACGGTCGACGAGCAACGATGCCTGTTGCGATAACTTATCGTCCTCAACGAACATTTCTTGAAATTCGTCGATGACGATCAGAATTCGAGGCAAAATGATATCGGGATATTTGCGTTTCAGGCTGGGTAGATCCTGCACGCCCCATTCGCGGAAAGCTTCACCTCTCGCAGTCAGAACTCGATCCAGATACTCCAGAGTGCTCAGTCCGAACTCGCGTCGGCTTTCGATTCCTATGATGTCGGCATGTGGAAGCTGCTCTTGGGCATAGACCTGAAACTCAACCCCCTTCTTAAAGTCTAGCAACACCATTCGCAGTTCCTCGGGCCCGTATCGCAACGCTCCACTGGTGATCATGGTATGCAGAAGCGATGATTTACCTGATCCGGTTTTCCCGGCGATCAGCACATGCTGCGCGGTGCCGCTTCCGAGACTTAGCGATTGCGATCGCCCAGACTCGGATATTCCAATCGGGATTTCGAGCCCATCGGCAGAGGAAGTCACGAACCGTTGTGATTCAGCCGGAACGATTGAGGCGAACGGTACTATTCTCTTCCCGATGCTACGAGCGGCCACCAACTGGTGTTCCATGATCGCATGCACTTGCTCGTCACTCGGCGCATCGATCAAATCCAATGAGGAATCATCAAATCCCGAGTTCAAAAGGGTTGCGCTGGCAGGGTTGCTTCGCAGTTCGATCGCGATCCCATGTTCTCGCAGTTTCGCGGGATCGGCGAAAGCAGGCCACTTGCAATTCTCGGCTAAACTCAGGATGACACCGACTCCGCAACGCGCACCGGAGGCTAACACAGAACAAAGTGCCTGCCAGGAATGTTCATCCAGTCCAAAAGGAAATCCCGACCAAACAATGAATCGGTAGGGGACCGCCATCGGACCGGCCTTCTGATTGTATGCGGCCAAGTTCTTGTAGGAGTTTCTCAAACTTTGTTGAATGACGTCTTCAACGTGTCTGGCGTTGAGTTCCAACTGATGTGCGATATGCACAGGCTGGGTCCAAACCCGATGATTAACCAATTGAGGATCGATATCCGCCAGATGCATAAGCCATGAAAATTCCTTTCCCAATCCCTCTGGATCGATCACGGTAACGTGCATAGAACCGGCTGGCAGGGATGTGACTGCTCGCAGAAGAATCTGCCGCACCAATCCTTGGGCCAGCGGGCGGGCCCCGGCGTCGTAATCGAGGACGAGGCTTCCGTGATGGAGCAAGTCGAACAGGACTGGAATTCGCTCATCGATTAAGCCGTGAGTCGATAGATCCTCAGATCCAGTTGGGGTTGGGAACAATCGCTCGATCCCCATATTGCCGATCGGCCACGCCAAGGCACTCGGATCGCGCCTCCAAGCCCCTTCGAGCATTTTCTGTGACGACCAGGGCGGATAAGCGGCCTGGATCGCTTCCGTTTGTTGGCTGATTCTTGCTGATGTACGGTGAACTCCGCTCTTCCAACGCTCTGCCGCCTGTTTCAAAAATGCATCGAACTCCTTTTGCATCGCGAGCAATCGCCTTGCGTGCAGCTGTTTCACCTGCTCACGTTCCTCGAGTTGTTTAACCTTGGATTCCGAAATCGTCTTCGATTCGGACTGATCGATGCTCACCATTTCTTTGTTGCGATGTGTAGCGTACTCAACTCTTTTGCGCACCGCGCTCTCTGCGATATTTTTCTTCGTCTCTTGATATTGAGAATCGATCGCGTTCAACTTGGCTTGATGCGATTCCTCCAATGCCTGTAATTCTGTCTTGAATTCGCCATCAAGTCTCGCCAGAGTATTGAGATGATTCTGCTCGAGCAACCTTCGACCACGCGTCAGAATCGCATGCAATTCCTTTTCCATATCGACGATCGGAGCGAATAGTTGCTTGAGTTTTCGAGCCAGAAAGGGGGATGAGGCGAGAGAGACCAACGCCGGTACGACGACTGCCGAAGCGATCCCCGCAATGCCCCGAACCAACGGATCTGTTTGCAAGGCATAGGCAATTCCTCCGCCAGCTACCCCTGCAAAAATACCGAGAACGATCAAAAGTGGAAGGCTGACCAAACGCAAAGAAGGGTGTTTTTGCAGTTCCTCCATTCGCTGAATCGCTTCTACTTTCGTTCGCTCGAATTCCTTCAGAACGATATCCATGGTCGCAATACTCGCGATCTCCCCAGCGCGAACAGGAGCAGACTGAGAAGTCCACTGCGCCAAAGCGGGATCACCCGTCTTGGCACCGATCCATTCTCTCGCAGCCTGCATGCGTTGATCTAAGCTCTGCTTTTCACGATCGATTTTTCCAAGTTCGGAATCTCGCAGCTTTTTAGCTTGTTCTTTCGCCGAATCGATTCTCTTCTTGAGTTTCTGTTTCGATTGGTCAAAACCATTCAATTCCGAAGAGCGTTCGGACTTGTAGTTCGATTTTGCCTTTGCCAAGTCCTCTTTTTGGCGATGCAAGCTTTCAAGTGCTTTTCGCTCGGACTTGCCCAGAAGTGTGTCGAGAGACGAATCCCATCTTGTGATTGCTTTCTGAAGATCCTGTTCCTGCGACCGGAGCAATGTCTCGAAGGATTCGCGATGGGCAATTTCTAGTTCAGTACTCTTCAATCGCAAAGATTGTGCACCGATCGAATGGGTCCGGTTGAGAGCTTCCCATCGACCACCGAGCCCAACAATACGCCGACGATTGTCCGCGAGTAAGTCTCGTACGGTTATGTGCAAGCCCGATGAGTCGAACGTAGGGGAGTGCATGAGGCAGTTTTAATTGCACAGAGGACCAAAGCGATTTTCACAGATCGATTATACGCGAACCCGCAGATAAACGCACGGAGTTGCGATCATTACTTGCCCGACATCGCCGTGAACATTTCGCGCGACATTTGAATCGCGGCAGGCCCCACCAGCACAACAAACACACCTGGAAAGATAAAGATCACGAGTGGAAAAATCAGCTTCACCGCAGTCTTAGCCGCTTTTTCTTCGGCAAGCTGTTGCCTTTTTATTCGCATGGTGTCGCTCTGCACTCTCAAAGCCTGCGCAACCCCCGTCCCGAACTTATCCGCTTGAACCAGAAGGGATGCAAGAGCTCGAACATCATCTACGCCTGTTCGTGCTCCCAACTCCTGCAAAACCGCCTGCCGGGGACGGCCCATCTGCAAATGCAAAGTACTTAATTGCAATTCCTCTACCAAAGTTGGATAGGTTGACTTCATTTCGTCGGAGACCTTCCGGATGGCTTGATCCAAGCCCAACCCCGCTTCCACACTGACCACGAGCAGGTCCAAACAATCGGGCAAAGCGAGAGTGATCTCCTTCTTGCGTTTGGATCCCAGAAAGCTCAATACGAATTCGGGGAGATAGAATCCTATGCCACCGCCGAGAAACGCTCGCAACAACAAGACATTGGAAACGCCTGAAGTCAGGAGTCCAAAGCCTCCCCCCAAAAATAGCCCCCCTAGAGCGCAGGCCATCTTCAACGCAAGAAATACAGTAAACGCATCCTCCGATCGAAATCCTGCCTCCACGAGTCGCTGCCGAAGTTTTCCGATCTCGACCTCCGACCTCGGTTGCAAGTGCCTAGCGAGAACCGGGGATGCCGTCTGAACAATATGGTTGATGAATTCCGAAGTCACTTCCTTCGACGACTTCGTTTTCTTCAGCATGCTACTGCTGAGTATATCCAGCCGCGTCTCGGCTCGAGTTCGCTGCTCTTTGGTTGTCATGTCCATGGCGAACCAGAATAACGCCATGACTCCCACGAAGACGGCCCCAATCAAAGCCAGACTCTTCATCGAGACGGCTGCCAGCAAATACGGAGAAAAAGGCTCGATCAGCGAATTCACAATTTCAGTCATCTACGGGTCAAACCTTGATATCGATGATCTTCTTGATAGTCCATGCGCCGATTAATTGCAGTATGATTGTCCCACCGAGCATCCACTTACCCATCGGATCGGTAAACAACTTCATGACGTACTCACGATTCGTACAGAACATCATGAGGAACAAGCCTGGCGGCAAAGCGAGCAACACGATTCCTGACAACCGCCCTTCGCCCGTCAAGGCTTGAATTTGTCCTGCCAGGCGGAAGCGAGCACGAATCAGTTGGCTAATCTTCTCCAGAATCTCCGCCAGATCCCCCCCTGTCTGTCGTTGCAAAATAACAGCGGTTGCAAAGAATCGAAGGTCCAGATTCGGGATACGGGTGGCCATGCTCTCGAGTGACTGCTCAAGAGAAACCCCAAGATTTTGTTCCTCAAAACATCTACCAAATTCCCGTCCGAGAGGTGCTGCAACCTCTTGCGAGATCAACCCAAAACCCGAACCCAGTGAGTGTCCGGCTTTAAGAGATCGACTCAACATATCCAGGGCATCCGGCAGTTGAGTATTGAATTTCGCTATCCGCCGCTTACCCCTCCATTTCATCAGGAAAATTGGGGCATAGAACATCACGCTACCAGCCAAGGGTGCGAATAGCGGAGAGATGGGCGCAAGCAAGCATAGGATGGTTGATGCAACCCCCAACCCGATACAAAGCAGGGCAAACTTCTCAACCGTTATCTTGGCATCAGCTAGTTCCAACAACGTGGTCACGTTGAACTTCGAGGAGATCAATTTCTCGAATTCGCTCTGGCTTTGCTGATTGTTTCGCAGAAGCGAATCGCTGGCCACCGCCTTGATGCTAGCCTTCGTCGCAAGGGTCAACGTCGACAATCGAGCCTCAACGGCCGTCGACGGTTCGACTCGAAACGCGAAAAGGATCGAGCCCACAAGGGCAGCGATGCTGGCTCCGACAAATAAGCTAATGACTAATGTCATGGATGACTTAGGCCCTCATCATGATTCGCTCGCGGAATGCGCTGGCGGGTAAGCGAACCCCAGCCGCCTCCAGTCTTGGCATGAAGCTCGGGCGAACCCCGGTAGCTTCGAAGTATCCGTGCGCCTTCCCGTTCTCATCAACGCCTTCTTGAACAAATCGGTAAATGTCTTGCAAGACTACAGTGTCTTGCTCCAA
>JAGWWZ010000201.1 GCA_018970165.1 Planctomycetota bacterium
CTTGGGCGTGCGACCGAATTCGCTCGTTACCAACACGAGGGTCGAGTCCAGCAACCCGCGCTGCTCGAGGTCTTGAATCAAACCGGCGAACGCGCGATCCAGATCGGGCAGTTGCGGCTCGATGCTTCGATAGTGAAACGCGTGGGTGTCCCATGCCCCATAGGTCACGGTGACGAATCGGGCGCCCGCCTCTACCAATCGACGCGCGATCAGTAGACGGGAGCCTGCCGATGGACGCAACACGGGCGGGGCTGGTTTCATGCCGTAGAGTTCTTTTGTCTGCTGGCTCTCTTCCTTGAGACTGAATGCATTTTTTGCCTTGGGAGATGCCAGCAGATCGTAAGCTCGCTGATACAAAGAGTTCATTGTCGCGATGGAGTCATCCTTCTCCATTTTGTCGAAATGACCATCGACAACGGACTTGAGATTCTTTCTTCGTTCGAACCGCGTGTCGTCGACACCCTGCGCATAGTTCAGATCGCGCACGGTGAAGTTCGGGCGGGCGGGATCTGTTCCTAACGCAAAAGGTCCGCACGCGTTGCTGAGATATCCACTTCCCAGGAACTGGCTCCCTTGAGTCGGGACACAGATGTAGGCAGGCATCGCATCGCGGGGGCCGAGTTCGTGAGCGACCACCGAGCCGACACTCGGATAGACCAATGCAGGGCTCGGGCGATAACCGGTGAACATGCTGTGCTCACCACGGCTGTGATCGACCTCGGTGTGCGACATGCTTCGAACGACCGTCAGCCGGTCCGCTACCTTGGCCGTCTGCTCCATGTGCGAGCTGAAGTAAACGCCGGGCAACGAAGTTCGAATCGGATCCAGGATGCCTCGATACTCCGCCGGTGCGTCCGGCTTGGGATCGAAGCTGTCCATATGAGCGAACCCGCCTTGCAGATAAATATGGATCACCGACTTGGCCTTCGGTGCCGAAGCGTCGGTTGTCCCCGCCATCGCTTCGAGAGACATCATCTGCCCGAGAGTCAAACCGACCCCACCGAGCCAACCGACATACATGAACTCGCGACGATCGCGATGAAAACCGGGGCAGTGGTAAGGGGTGCGATGCGGAATCGATGGACGCATTATGGTTGGGTTCCTTCCGACGACGGGGACTGGATGGGTTGAATGGAAGAGTCGACTTTCTTTGCGACTGAGGTTTTTTCGTACTCCACGATCAGTTTGGGACGCTGCTTGTAATCGTCGAACTCCGAGGTGTAAAAGTCCCAGCCATTTCCGCCGGTGTTAAGAAAAACCCAGCCGTGGTTTGCATGGCCGTTAACCCACCACTGAACGGTATCTGAGACATCGAAGACAACGGTTGATGTGTTGGCCGCAATCTTTCCGAACGTGAAACTGTCCTTGTGACGGGAGGCTTCGAGATCATCGGCGGATACGCCATCGACGACCGAGTCCCAGGTCGCTGTCTTCGAGAATGGGACCAGCATGCGATGGAGATTGACCGTGTTCCCTTGATCGAATGCGCTGACCAAAAGTTTCGCGGATACGATCCGGCAATTTCGCGGAATCTTTCCGGACTCTGAACCGATGATCGAATCGAATCGCAACAACACTTGGCTCTCGCCGCCATCGTTGTTGGCATCCGAGGATGCGTTGGGGTTGCTATCCAAAATCGTCGTGGGTGCCAAGGCCCAGATCTCGGTATCCACTGCTCCTCGATAACCGTTGACCCCTTGCTGAAACTCTATGGTTTGCATCGTTGCAGATGATTGCTCAGTCGCCTTTGCCGAGTCATCGTTCTCGTACGGGCGAGCGGTCCCCATCGATGCGAGAGGTAGCGATAGAGCAAGCGAACATGCCGAACCAATTGCGAGTATGCGAAACGACATACGTCTCATGTTTGACCTATCCGTGGGGAAGAAGATTCAGTGATCGAAAAGCAACATCACTTGGCTGGCGCCGGAACGGGTGTGGCCTGTAGGGTGGGAGCCACGGCTGGAACGGAACTGCGGCGACGTTCCTGCATCCCGACCGAACCTTCGACGAGCCGATTCGGTTCGCCTAGTACCTTCTCAAGAGTAAACGCATCGTAGACTTCGCCGATCGCTGTCCTCGCCTCGTAGGTCAGTTTCATGCCATCGATATGGATGACTTGGTACAGTTGCGTATCTTCTGCGACACGAACCATAAACGGCTTGGGGTCGATGTTGTACATCTTTGGACCACTCACAGAGACAACGTAGACCGTTCCGTGAAAATCATCCCGATGACTGACCCCCACCGGCACATTGCCGATTGTTGGCGGAGGTACGGAGGGGGTATCAAGACTGGTCCGGCCGTAGGTGTGATCATGCCCTTGTAGCACCAGATCGACTCGGTGCTTGTCGAGGATCGGTTTCCAAGCGTTGCGGAGCGCCGCGTTATCGCGGTCTTTGGCAGTCGAAAAAATCGGATGGTGAAAGGAGCAGACCACCCATGGCTTGGTATTCTCCGAGAGAACTTGATCCAGCCACTTCGATTGCTCTTCGATTTTCTGGTTGCTGTTGAGGATCACGAACCGTGCATTTTGATACTCGAACGTGTAACAGGTTTCCTCGAGCCCCTCGGGCCCATGGTTCGGTAGAGTAAACTGAGGGGCCCAATGATGCGTGACTGCGCGCTTGGTGTCGTCCACTTTGTGCATCTCGTGATTTCCGACGACCGGCACATTCGGGATCATCGCATTGAGCCAAGCCCCTGCTCCGAACCATTCTCCCCACTCGGCGTCCGATTGAGCCGTATTCACTAGGTCTCCTGCGTGCAGCAGGAACTTTGCCTTCGGAGCATCGCTGTAAGCTTCGCGGATCACGCGCGACCATAGGCTGCGAATATCGTTTTGTGCATCGCCGAAGTAGATGAAGGAGAACGGTTCTTCCGTGATCTTCGCCGTGGAAAACTGGAACCACTCGCTCCAGTTCTTGCCATCTCCGACACGGTATGCGTACTTGGTGCCAGGCGTCAGGTCCTTAAACGTCACGCTGTGGAAATGGGCGGTGTTCAAATCGGTCTTCAAAGCCACCGACGTCGCAACGTGCTCCGAAGGTTCCTTGATCATCTCGGGGCCCGCCGTCGCAATCGCCAGTTCGGCCTTCGCATGCTCCACTTCGGTGCTCGTACGCCAACTGACACTCTGGCTCGTCTTTGGATCGCCTGCCCACGTCAAGATGATGCGGTCGGGAATGGGGGTCGGAGCGTACATCTCTGCAGGCTTCACCTGACGAACTGGATGATCATGTCCGTCGCCATCGTGGGCTGTCGCTACTCCTGTGCTGGCTGAGGCTCCGAACGAGAAGACTAGAGCAACCCGAAGAGCATCGACTCTGCCGAAGACATCAAAACATTTCATTTGGAAGTCCTAAAACGAAACGAGTTCAGAGAAAGCATTTGCCCATAAATCATCGCAACCCGAAGCGTGAGCGAGGGATGGCTAAACCTCAACCCGACGCGTCAGCGAGGGCCGTACGCGAAAGGTCATCATCCGCGTGCTACTGCACTTGGTTACTGAATGCCCCACAGAATGTAGCGATCAAAGATTAAGAAACCGCAACGAATCGATGAGGATTTAGATTGCAATCGATGAAGGTACATATCGTTTTCTTAACAAGCGAAACTCGCTGAGGTTCCAAGTCTCGCAAGCCTATCCGCAACCTATCAGCCGCTTGGCCGTCGTAGATCCGCGAGCCGCCCGTGGAGGATTAGCCGCAGTTGGCTGTTCGTTTGTAGTCGCAGTTTAAACCGTCGGCTGTTCGGATCTTGTTAGCCGAAGTGCGCAAGCACTCGGGTTGGAACTGAGGCAAACATCGACATGTCGTACGCGATTCAACCCGGATGCTCGCGCATCTCGGCTAAGATTTTGCGGGTGCTTCGCACCGAGGAGCGGGGATCGAATGTTAGCCGAAGTGCGCAAGCACTCGGGTTTGAACCGAGACAAGCATTGCGATGTCCTGCACGCTTCAACCCGGATGCTCGCGCATCTCGGCTAACACCCGCTTCATCGATTGCGATCGACGATCTTGAGCAGTTCGGTATCGGTTCGCAGATACATGCCTGTGCCGTCGAAGGCGGGTGTGGCGAAGGTGCGACCGGTGATTTCATTGATGCGAACCACTTCATATTGTTTGCTGGCTCGTACCCATGTGGCAACGCCATCCTCGCTGAGGAACAGTATCCGACCATCGGCATATACTGGAGATGCGGAGTAGTTGCCCCCCAAGCGTTCCATCCATTGTTGTTCGCCCGTTTTCGCATCGAGGCATGTTGCGATCCCTTTATCGGAGACCGTGTACAGAAGGCCATCGACGAGAACGGGTGTGGGCGTGCTCGGTGCCGAGCGTTCGCGGCGCCAGACAACATGCGTGCCGGTTACATCCCCCTTGCCACCCAACCGAACCGCCATCAGTTCGGGGTTGTCGTAGTCATGGTTGTAGATCACTAGATCTTCGTAGACGATCGGCTGGGGAACCACCGACCAGCCAGGGGCCATGACCCGAAAGACCTCACTTCCATCGGCCAGATCGTACGCTGCGAAATGCTGTGGACCTGGAGCGAGAACAAGATTCCTTCCATCGACACGTGTGATCGTTGGGGTAACGAACGAGTGACTGATGCTGGCGGGGACGGCGCGCAGGGTCTTCCAAACGATCTTCCCGGTATCGGCATCGAGCGCGACGACGAATGGATCCTTGCTGCCATCACAAACAATGGCCAGTCGTCCCTCATGCAAGACAGGAGAGCCTCCTGAGCCGTGCATCGGCGGATAGATCAGTTCGGTGCACAGCCACTGGATCTTGCCATCGCTGCATGACAAACTCGCGGTACCGAGCGTACCGAAATGGACGAAGACCGAGCCATCGCGAACGATGGGGGTGGGGCTGGCGTGGCTGTTCTTGGCATGAATAGACGGAACGGAATCGATCGCGCGCACCTCGCGCTGCCAAATCGTCTTTCCCGTTGTTGAATCGAGCGCCATCGCTGCTAGCGAAAGACCCGAGCCTTTGGGAACTGCCGACGTGAGATAGATCGTGCCATCGACGACAACGGGTGAAGACCATCCCAGTCCCGCGATGGGGGCACGCCATACGATGTTCGTCGAATCAGACCATTCGACAGGGACATTATCCATGCGGACGATAGCGTCAGAGGAAGGTCCTCGAAACTGGGGCCAATCACCGAAGAAGCAGAAGAACAGTAGTAGCAGCGAGTAAAGCATCGGAGGGAATCTCGGCAACGTGGGATGGGGTGTTCGACCATATTGTAACCGAAAATTGTTACGCTTCCTTGACCCCATCCTAACCCGAGTTGTAATCGAGGCGTTTTCTTGGGAATCGCGTTTTGAAGCTTCGGGTGTGTGTGATTGACTTGCGAAAGAGATACGCGAGATCTTCACTGGCTTGGCTCTATGAGCTTCATGCCTGCTTCACGATTATGGATGAAACTGTTGCACTCATTGATCATTTCGAATTACCCATTTCCTTGGATCTGAAGAACATGAGAAGTACAGTTCAGAGAAGCGGTTTTACCCTCGTGGAATTACTCGTTGTTATCGCAATCATCGGAATTTTGGTTGGGCTTCTACTGCCTGCTGTCCAAGCGGCGAGGGAAGCCGCTCGCAGAATGGCGTGCAGCAACAATCTCAAGCAGATCGGTTTAGCGGCCCATAACCATGAGAGCGCTCTCAAGAGGTTCCCGCCAAGCCTCTACGTTGAACTCGGGGCTCTTCCTGGAGCACCTGGTCAACCTGGAGCTCCCTATCCGGGTATCGTTCACTCATGGGCCCCATTTTTCCTCCCGTACATGGAACAAGGAAATTTGTCCCAGCAGTACGATCTCAAGTTTCCGTGGCTGTCAGGTATTATCCCGGGAACACCGAATAACCAGGCGGTCTTGCAAAATCCAGTCCCCACCTTCATATGCCCATCGTCTCCAGGCGGTTCGGCAAGAACCGTTACTGGATCCTTTACTGGGCTTGGTGTTCCACTCCCTTTCCAAAATCTAGCGGTTACCGACTATGCGACCTGCAGTTCGATTAACCAGGGAAGCGTCACGTTCTTCGGATATCCTGCGGGGACGACTCAAAACGAATTGTGGAGTGCGTTGGCTCCAGAGATTAAAGGGCCAGCAGCTATACTTGCCCTAATCGGTTTCCCTGCCCGCAAAGCTCAACGCATCGCCGACATCACCGATGGAACTACCCGCACGATTCTTATGTGCGAAGATGCCGGTCGCCCGGACTTTTGGATCAAGGGTAAGCTGGACCCATCTCGCAAGCTCAACGACGGAGGTTGGGGGCACCATGAGAACGATTACGGTCTAGATGGTGCTGTGAGTGGTACGAGAACGTCACCCGGTAATTGCGTAATCAATTGCCACAACGACAACGAAACGTATTCCTTCCATGGCAGTGGTGCCATGCACGCCATGGCCGATGGGAGTGTGCAATTCACGAGTGAGAGTATATCCCCCCAAGTGTACGCCGCATTGTTGACCGCTCGTGGTTCGGGGATGACCCCCGCGGAACTTTCTCCGAATGCGTCGGAAGACTGATGCGGATTCCTTCCCTACCATCTTTGCTAATTTTCGTTGATCTCCTTATTTTTCGAGTTACCAATGTCATCTGACTTTCTGCGCTGGATAGTTCTAGTTTCTTTCGGCCTTTTCGCTGGATGTTCCGGCAGCGCGATCAAGACGGTTCCGGCGAAAGGAACAATCAAAACGGTTCAAGGGGAGGCGTGCGGCAATGCGCTCATCGTCTTCCACCCTGCTGAGAAAGATCGCTTGAATGACCCCAAGCCTGTAGCGACCGCAGATGCCAACGGCACATTTGTTCTTCGAACCTTCGCCATGGATGATGGCGCGGTTCCTGGGGAATACGGTGTGACGGTTGTATGGCCAGGCGAACAAGGAGAGAAGGCGCTATCCCTGTCTGGCGAGGGAAACTCGACTGGGCCTGACCGCCTGCGAGGCAAATACGGCAACCCCAAGGAACCCTTGCTCAAGGTTACGATACCCCCAAGCGGAGACTCGAACATCTCCCTTCAAGTCGAAGGTGCCTAGGCTGAAGGTGGGGGTTGATGAGTGCATAAGAAACTTGGAGAGTAACTTGGACATGCATTGCATGAGAAACTTGGACATGTGAGAAACTTGGACATGCATTGCATCATCATGATCATGCTTGAACGCTAGCAATATTTACTGAGCAAGCTAGCTTTCGTCTCTTCAATTCTTTGACCATGCTGTGTGGTTGATGAGGTCATTGGACCTGGATATCTTGGCGATCCTTCTAAGTCCGCTTTTGCCCGAAGGGAGGTACTTCGCAATGACCCAACCGCGTTCAACGATTGTCAATCCCAGCGTCAC
>JAGWWZ010000027.1 GCA_018970165.1 Planctomycetota bacterium
TGGAGTCTCGTCACGATCGCTACGGGATTGTCGGTGTCTGCTGTGATGTTGCTCGCAATGCGAGCCGCGATGGGGATCTCCGAAGCCCTCTTCATGCCTGCTGCCATTGCATGGACCACCGCAGGCACTCCAGAGAAACGGCGATCGAGGGCCGTCGCAGGACTGACCACTGCCCAGGTCGCCGGAGTCGTCGGAGGTTCATCGTTCGGTGGTTGGATGGCGGACAGAGGCCAATGGCGTTGGGCATTTATTGTGCTGGGCATTGTAGGCTTGATCTATGCGATTCCCTTCGCATGGTATCTCGCGAAAAGCTCACGACAAAAAGCTGAGGAGTCTGTGGCTCCGGTGCAAACACGTAGTGATGTTTCAGGCACGGGACTGCAGGCGATCGGTGGGCTGTTTCGCGTTCCAACGTTCTGCATGCTATGCGTTATTTTCCCATTGTTCGTCTTTGGACTATGGATGATCTACAGCTGGCTTGCCAGCTACATGCAGGAGAAATTTGAGCTTAGTCTGTCCCAGGCGGGTTTGGCATCGACTCTTTATCTGCAACTGGCAACACTCATCGGTCTGTTTGTCGGCGGTTTTATTGCCGATCGATGGCGTGCTCGCTATCGAGCTGGCCGCATGCTGGTTTTGCTCGTCAGTCTTGTCGTGTGCGCGCCGTTGTTGCTCAGCATGGGCCGAACAGATAACTTGGACACACTCAAAGTCTTGTTGTTAGGTTATGGGTTCTTCAGCGGATGGATGATGGGGAATATTTTTCCTGCAGCCTTTGATGTGGTCCCCGCGGCCTCGCGAGGATCCGTCGTCGGCATATTGAATCTGTTCGGAGCCCTCCTCTCAGGCTTTGCTCCACTAGCTGTGGGAACTTGGAAAGAGTCGATTGGATTCTCCGGGATGCTCAACGTCGCAGCCGTTGCTTATGCAGTCGCTGCATTGTCGCTGGTATTCACACTGTTCACTTTCTTCAATAAAGATTGGCAGCGTTATGACGCGACGAGTGCTTCTGGCTGAGTGCAAACAGGAAGTCTCAACCTTTAATCCGAACCTAAGTCGGTTGGCGGACTTTGGTATTCGAACAGGCCAGGCGTTCCTCGACTACCACCGCACGGTTCGCAACGAGGTTGGCGGCGCGCTGTCTGTCTTGGAATCGGAGCCATCGATCGAGTTGGTACCTACCTATAGCGCGTTCTTCATCACCTCAGGCGGGACCCTCGCCCAAACGGATTGGGAGACGATCGCTCGCGATTTTCTCGATGGTATTCGCAACGCTCGAGACTCCGGAGCAATCGATGGGATCTATTTCTGCATGCACGGTGCCATGTGCGCCCAGAACGAGTTCGACCCCGAAGGATTTCTCCTGGAACAAACCAGGCAAATCCTCGGCGAAGAGGTCCCCATCGTGGTCTCCCTCGACCTGCACGGAATCGCGACTCGCAAAATGTTTCGTCACTCGGATGCGATCGTCGCGTATCACACCTATCCGCACGTCGACTTTTACGAAACTGGTGTCCGGGCCGCTCGGCTATTGCTGAATATCATGCATCGGCGAGTTCGTCCGGTGACCGCTCGTGTCCCGATACCCGCCTTGGTGCGAGGAGATGAGTTAATCACCGAAACAGGACTCTTTGGACGCTGTATTCAACAAGCCAAAGAGATTGAGCAGGGACCGCGCGGATTGTCGGCTGGAATGTTTATCGGCAACCCATTTACCGATGTGCCGGAATTGGGAACTTACAGCTTTGTTGTGACCGATAATGATGAAGCGTTGGCACGCACTGCCGCTGTCGAAATTGCGAGACAGTTCTGGGGCTATCATGAACACATGCAGGTTCCGCTGATCTCGCTTCACGAGATGCAGGAGACGGTCATGAGGTTGCCCAAGTCGGGAACGATCGCGTTGGTCGATGCCGCCGACGCGACTAGTTCCGGTGCATCGGGAGACAGCAACGCAGTCCTGAAGGCCTTGATGCAATGCGGTTATTCAGGATGCACGCTGATTCCGATTGTCGATCGCCCTGCAGTCGATATCGCAATGCGTGCAGGGATCGGGGCGGAAGTAACCGTATCGCTCGGAGGAACTCTCGATCCGACTCGATTCGAACCGATCGAAATCCGGGCTCGCGTCAAGTCAATAAGCGATGGCGTGTTTCGGAGCGAATCCTTCGGCGAATTGTGGAACTCGGGACCCACTGCCGTACTCCAGTCGGGCACCTTTACGATCGTTGCGGGGAGCCGCGCGGTGAATCTCTACGACCGATCGTTCTTCTACGCCAACGGCCAGAACCCGAAGAATTTTGATGCGGTCGTAGTCAAATCACCCCATTGCCAACATTCTATGTATGCTGCCTGGTGCAGCCACATGTTGTTGATCGATGCTCCGGGATCGTCGAGCGCCAATGTGAGCATGCTCGGCCATCGACGATGCCAACGACCGATTTTCCCCTTGGATGATATCCAGGATTACGAGCCGACGGTGGAAATCTACCGGCGGAAGCCATAGCTCTGTTACTCGAGAAACTATCGAACACGATGAAGATTACCAAGATTGCTTGTGCAGGTTTACGAGGTGCAACTCCGGAGGGTGGTTGGAGCAATGAGATTCAACCCGAAGATTGCGTCCACACCTTGGTCGCCGTCCATACCGATTCTGGGCGTATCGGACTGGGTAGTGTCTTTACGAACGACGGCCTGGTTCGAGCAGCCTTGGAAGTCCTTCGGCCATTGTTTCTTGGCGAGAATGCGCTCGAACCGGAGCGAGTGAGCGAAAAGCTTCATCAGCACATGTTTTGGTTGGGGCGAGGAGGTTCCATCACCCATGCCATCAGTGGTATCGATATCGCGCTATGGGATCTGTTGGGTCAGGAATCGGGTCATCCGGTCGGTCGACTGCTCGGAGGCAGATACATCGATCGTGTTCAACCCTATGCCTCGCTACTGATGGAAGAGCCAGCGAAGATGAAGGAGAGCCTGTTAGCCGTTAAGCAACAAGGCTTTCGCGCATTCAAGATCGGATGGGGACCCTTCGGACGCAAGTGTGCCAAGACCGATGAGGCAATCGTATCGGCGGCCCGCGATGCGATCGGGGAGGATTGTCATCTCATGGTCGATGCCGGCGGCTCGGATGCCTACTGGTCGCGCAACTACAAATGGGCGATCCAAACTGCAAAGATGCTTGAACACTATCGAGTCACTTGGTTCGAAGAGGCATTGTCCCCAGATGCCCTCGAGGATTTCATCCGACTTCGGGAGCATTCACCGGTTCCGATTTCGGGAGGCGAGGTGCTGACCCGACGCCAAAGCTTTCTTCCTTGGCTGTCGCAACGAGCCTTCGACATCATTCAGCCCGATGTCACCAAGGTTGGAGGTTTGAGCGAAGAGCGACGGATCGCTTGGATGGCGCAAGATTACGGGGTCGACTTCGTTCCGCACGGATGGAACACCGCAATCGGATTGGCTGCCGATTTGCATTTAGCATCGGCCATACCCAACACGAGATTCGTCGAGTACCTGACCGGTTCCCCCTTTATCGATGAGTTGGTCGAGGAACCATGGCGATTGGATCAACAAGGATACTTGCAGATCCCTGATCGACCCGGGCTGGGTGTTACACTCAACCTCGATGCAGTGGCCAAATACACGGGCAGCCTGGATTGGCTCCGAGGATAGTCTTTTGCTACGGCAGATCCATCACGGTGTCGGCGCGGACTTCTTCTCCAATGACAGCGATGCAATCTCCTTGGTGAGTTCTGCAGGGAGTACGCGCAGCGATCAAGTAACCTTGCTTGGGCGAAGTGATGACGTGCGGATGGCGATCGGGTCGCTCTAAAAAATGAATGTAACCTACAGGTTGGTCGGCGCTCACGCGGGCCCCTAGATCGACACAGACTTCGAAGATTCCGGATTCGGGTGCAAGAAGATAGTTCCGAGCGTCCAGGGCTTGCGTGATCACCGACGGGGGTAGGCCCACCGCGTCTCGCGTTTGAGCCTTGCCTGACAGAACCCCGAGATGCCTTAGGACATTCTGCAGACCATCGTATGCGATCCGGTGCACCGAAGCAGAAACCCCTTCGCCTCCTCCAAGTTCGGTGGTGATGACGGTCTTGCCTTGGCTCTCCGCCTCGACCGGCAGCAATCCTGTGCCTGCAATGTCGGTGTACAAAAAACAGAAGTCGGTATTCCAAGCCAGCATCGCTTGGAGCATTGCGCGTCGCTGCTCGCGATTGGGAACGACGTGCATGTGGGAGCAGGGGACAAACTCCATGCTCCTACCACCCGAATGAATATCGATTACCGCATCGGAGATTGGAAATAGATGGTGGGTCAAATAGTGAGCGATTTGACTGGTTACCGATCCCTCGGCATCGCCAGGAAAGGCGCGATTCAAATTCATGCCATCGATTGGCGATAGACGGGTTGCTGCTTGCGCCGCCGGAAAATTCAACGCTGGAATCAGGATCAATCGCCCTTGGACCGAATCCTCGGATAAAGCCCGTGCGAGCTTCATGATCGCGACCTGCCCTTGGTATTCATCGCCATGATTGCCGCCGAGCACCAAAACCGTTGGCCCATGGCCTCTCGCGATCACTGTGATCGGGATCATGATATTGGCCCAGCCTGCCAAATTATGCGAATAGGGAACTCGCAAAAAACCTTGTTGCTTGCCGGTGCGAGTCAGGTCGATATCGGTTCGAATCATGTTTCTGTTTATCCGTTCACCACAATTATCCGGTCACTAAAAAGACAAGGGAGCATTTCTGGCAACCGCCCTTTACGGATACTCAAGCTCGTCTGTCACGGAACGAATGCCCGGTCGCAACACAGGATCAGCTGGCCAGCAGCCTTGCCCCTAGTTTGCTCTCGCATGCCGCGAGCACACTTGCAATGACTTCATCTGCCTGCTGGCTCTTGAGCGTTTCGCGATCGCTCTGGAGCACCAGGCTCAACAGCATCCGTTTTTTCCCAGCACCGTCTTTTTGCGGATCCCGATAGATCTCTTGAAACCGAATATCGACACACAGTGGGCCTGCCGATGCAGCGATGGTGTCTCGCAGCGATTTCCAAAGGAGCGACTCATCCACGACGAGATTCAAGTCTCGTTGAATGGCCGGATAAGGAACGACGCCTGCGACGCGCGGCACCAGTCGTGCGTGCTGCAACAGGACATCCAGGTTCATCTCACCGATTGCCGCTTCGCCATCGAGTTTGTTCGATTGAGCCAACGACTTCGACAACGCTCCCACCCAGCCCAACATGTGCCCCGACACCGTCCATGCGATCCCGCTACCGGGCTCAAGAAAATCCCACGAGACCTCCGACTCCAACCACTGGAGATCCGAACGAATCTCCCCCCATGTACGTTGAACGATCTCCTCCATGACTCCTCGCACCACGCGAATATCACTCTCCGCGATCATCCCGAGATGGACTTGTTCGTGAGGAAGAGCGCTGCCGCGGGGAAGATAGACACTGGCGATTTCAAACAAACGAACATCGCGATTGGACTGGGATTGGTTATGGAGTCTCGCGGCGATCAAACTCGGCAAGAGCGAACGACGAAGGACATTGGCTCCTTCGAGTAGCGGAGTCATCGTAGTGAGCGCATCCTCATTGGACCACGGTGAGATCCGATCGATGCCAGTCTTGCCTATCAAACTCGGAGTGAGCGATTCATCAAAGCCGGCAGCACATGCAACTTGACGCACCGTCCCGAACACGATGTCCTTGGGGCGACGCATCGAAGCCACCATGGGGACCATGGCATTTTCGGGAATGCGATCATAGCCATAAACGCGAGCGATCTCTTCGATCAAATCGATCTCCCGCGTGAGATCTTGTCGGAAGGTCGGAGGCAACACCCTTGCTTCCCCCGATCCCAAGGATTTACTCGAATCGGACACATGTTCCACTCGGCATCCAAGGCGATCGAGGATCGAGAGACTCTTTTCCCAGGGCACATCGATCCCAAGAACACGTGCAACTTGCGATTGCCGAACGGTGCATTCGGGCATGCGATGTTCGGCTGGATCGGAATCAAGGCAACCTTCGAGCAACTCGCCCCCTGCGGTTGCCAGAATCAGTTCGCAGCAGCGACGCGATGCCCAATCCACTTGATTGGGATCGATCCTGCGCTCAAAGCGATGGGACGATGGGGAGTGCAGCTTTAACTTGCGGGCCGTTCTACGAATCGAGATTGGAACGAACGATGCTGACTCGATCAGCAGATCGCGGGTGGTGTCTGCGACTTCGCTGTCGACGCCACCCATCACGCCCCCGAGCGCCAACGGTCGCTCGGCATCCGCGATCACTACCATGCGAGGATCGAGAATGTAGGTACGATGATCGATCGCTACGAAGTTTTCTTTTTCGATCGCGGGACGAACAACGATCTTTCCCCCCCGGATCCGGGCCAAGTCGAACGCGTGAAGTGGTTGTCCGCATTCCATCATCACGTAATTGGTGGCATCGACAACGTTATTGATCGGCTTGACTCCAATGGCCCGCAATCGTTTTGCCATCCATTCCGGACTGGGGCCGATCTTCACGCCTCGGATAATACGGGCCGTGTAGCGAGGACAAGCATCGTTGAAGTGATTCTCGACTCGAAACATCGACTCAATGCTGGTCGAGCCGCATCGCACTTTAGCTTCAGGAATGATCAATGGCAGTTCGCATAGCACCGCTGCCTCCCGCGCAACACCGATATGCCCGAGGCAGTCTGCGCGATTGCTGGTCACTTCCAAATCGATGACCGCATCCCCTTCGACCCACTGAGTGCTCTCGTGGTTGAGTCCCGACATCGCCCATAGGGAGGCCATCGCCTCTGCCGAGCGATCGATCTTTACATAGTCTGCGAGCCAATCCCAGGAAACCAACATGTGACAACTCGCCTTTGTTAGGTAGCGAACTGGCGCAGGAATCGAACATCGCTGCGATACAAATCGCGAATATCGGTGATTCCGAATCTCCGCATGCACAAGCGTTCTACACCGAGCCCGAACGCGAACCCAGACCATCGTTCGGAATCGATGTTCACGGCTCGAAAGACATTCGGGTCGACCATCCCGGCACCCCCGAACTCGATCCACTGATCGTTCCACCAATAGTCAACTTCGACACTCGGTTCGGTGAAGGGGAAAAAAGAGGGCCGAAATCGAACTTTCACGTCGCCGCCGAGATAGCTGGTGGCAAACAACTTGAGGACACTTTTCAATTGAGCCATCGTAACATGCTCATCGACCCACAGACCTTCCATTTGATGGAACATGGGAAAGTGGGTGGCATCGGGAGCATCGGGTCGATAAACACGTCCGAGCGAAATGATCCGCATGGGGAGTGGTTCGTTTTCCATGACCCGGATTTGGACCGTGCTGGTTTGGCTGCGGAGCAAGCGAGGTCCGCCGATTGTGCCATCATTGCTCCCGAGATTGGTCTCCATGGCATCGCGACTGGGTGATGCGGACTTCGCAGTGGCTAGATAGAAGTTATCGAGGGGGTCGCGAGCGGGATGGTCCTCGGGGATATTGAGCGCGACGAAGTTGTGCCACTCGTCCTCAATTTCCGGTCCTTCGGCAACCGTGAAACCGAGTCGACCCATGATCTCTTTGAGGTGCTCGATCGTTTGCGTAATCGGATGAACCACACCGATGCGAGGTCGCTGTCCGGGGAGCGTTGGATCGATGCGGCTGCGAGTGGCCTTGGAGCGTCCTCCACCGCCGATTCGTTGAGACGCTTCGTCCATCAAAGCCTGCAAAGACTCACGAACTTCGTTGAATCGCTTGCCTGCAGCTGGACGATCCTCAGGGCTGACCTCTGCCAGTCCTTTCTGGATTGTCTTGAGAGCGCCGCTTTTCGCGCCAGTGAACCGAACGCGCAACGCTTCTAAGTCTTCAGCAGAGGTTGCCGAAGACAGGAGTGCTCGAGCTTCCTCGAGCATGGCATCGAGACTGCGAACGAATGGATCGAGAGACATGCGCGGTTAGCCGAAGCCTACGCAGCCTGTTGAGCTTCGAGCGCCTTCTTGACCGCAGCAATCACCACTTCGAAGCCGGTTGGATCGTGGATCGCCATCTCCGAGAGTTGCTTTCGGTCCAGTTCGATGTTCGCCAGGGCGAGGCCTGCGATCAATTGGCTGTAGCGCAAGCCGTGCAGTCTTGCAGCGGCGTTGACGCGGATGATCCACAGTCGACGGAAGTCGCGACGACGACGACGACGGTCCCGATAGGCGAAGCGGCCTGCTCGGACCAAGTTCTCTTTCGCAGTTCGGTACAGACGGCGACGACCGCCGACGTAACCCTCAGCCCGTTGGAACATCCGCCGTTTGGCTTGACGTCGGGCCGATCCTTTTCTCGTTCTCATGATTCTTCGATCATTGAAATGGAGCGTCTCAGGTCATCGCGAGGGCCGCCCGAAGGCAGCGGATTCGACTGGCAAACAAAAGTCCGGTCGCGATCGTTGTTACCCAAACGCCTGGTACGGTAACGCCAGTCAGTAACTGTTTCCATGGAGCGCATCGACGATGGCTCGGGTGTAGTTGGGTTCGAGAACCCGTGTTCCTCGCAGTTTGCGAATCTTCTTAGCTGACTTGGAAATGGCCAAGTGGCTCGTGCCGCACTTTCGGTGCTTGACCTTGCCTGTTGCGGTCACTCGGAAACGTTTCTTGGTCGATTTGTGGGTTTTTTGCTTGGTCATAACGAGATCGCCATTGGCTCGCTGCTTGGGAACTGTATCGAGGGCTCAAAAGTGTAGCGGCAAGTCCCAGAGTATCCAAGGGGAAAAACGGTCAGCTTTCAGGCCGCGCTTTGGAACTCAGTCTCCGAGGTGGAGACCGATGGAGCTTTGTGTCCCCGGTCGAATCGCCGACGGACTTCGTGGCGAAAGAGGAGAAAAAAACGGGAAAAGAACCTGTGCTTTCTGGCCCGAGGCTCAAAAACACTCCCCAGCGGGCCCGCGAGAATCGCCGGCAGCATCACCAATTCCGCGATCACTCCAGCGATCAAAATCGTCAGCATGAGCCACCCGAACCGCTGGGTTGGGGTGAATGTGCTGAAGGCAAATACCGACAGGCCCAATCCGCTGATGCAGGCAGCCTGCAACGTCGGCGTCCCGCACTGACGATACGATGCGATGATCGCCGCATTGCGGTTCCGCATCGTGAGGACATTGCCACGGAACCATGACAGGAAGTGAATCGTGTCGTCCACCGCCACCCCAAGGGCAATACTCGCGGTCATCATCGATCCGATATCAATCGCGATTCCGAGCCATCCCATCAATCCAAAGATAAAGACCACGGGAAGAACGTTCGGGATCATGGCCACCAACCCTGCCCGGAACGAGCGGGATACGAAGATCATCAGGGGTGTGATCATGAGGAATGACCAGAGCGTACTCTCCATCAAGCTTTGTAGCAGAGCACGCTGGGCTTTGTAGACGATCGGTACTACTCCTGTATACACCGAGGTCAGCCAATGGTCTGGCATCAGCGAATCCTTGTTCTTCGCATCGGGATGCAAGTCGATGACATTGCTAAGGCTCGAGCCCAAAAGCGGTGCATCAGAGTTCGAAAATGCGCCGACCATGACAACAGCATCGCAAACGTCATTCAAGGACTCGATCTGCGTCCGAGGCATGAGTTTAGTATCTGCGGTTGCGCGAGAAACTTTGATGCGAGCATTGGTCAGTAGCGTCGAAATCTCATCAGCTCGGATTTTGCCGTAGGCTTGGGCCTCTTCCGCACCTTCGCCGGAAATCACGGGATCCCAAAGAACCACCTTCTTACCAGCAAATTTCACGTCTCCTGTCCATGAAGCTAGCCGGCGGAGGATTTGAACGCGATCGCCGTGCGCCTCGATGACCGGGTTGACGGCTTCGCTCAAATCGTGAACGAACGTTCCGTAGTCGATCCCTTGAAAAGCGGCGACGCGAAGACTGATGCGCCAAAGCTCATTTCCATTCGAAGGATCCGTCCTAAGGAAACCGGATCTCTCAAAATCGGCTCGCTTGGAATTTAAGGTGTTGTTGTAAATCCGTCGCTCATTGAATTTCCAAGTGCTAGCTCCCTTGCCAGGCATCGACGGGGCGAACGTCGCGGCTGACATGCTTCGGCCAACCCATCCAAGCCCCTTCTCACCGAAACGCTGAGCAATCACTTCCTGAATTCTCTGGGTCGTCTCCATACGCTCCAAGAACGTCAACCGCCCGAGATCCTCTAACCGAGGTTCGGAGTTCGACTCATCGGTTTTGGCTAGACTCTCCCGGTCAAACTCCAAAACGATTTCAAGCGGGACCAGCATTCCCAAGTTCTTCTCAAGCCACTGGTAATCGGTCAGGATCCGAGCTTTCGAGTCAAACAGTTCCAGCAAATCGATGCTTGTGCGAGTCCGCGTTAAGCCGATTCCCATCCCAATACACAGAGCCAAACTCGCCAAGCTTACCGCAACGTGATGCTTGACGATGTAGCCCGAAAAGGCACCCCAGATCCGCTCGCTGAGCGTGAAGGTCTCGGGCTCGGTGGACTGAGATGGAACCTTTGTCGATGCGGAGGGTTTCGACGGATCTGCTTCAACCGCCCAGCGCTTGGCGAACCGAAGCAGGTGCAAAGTCGAGGGGAGAATCAAGAACAAGACAACATTCAGGATCATGACCCCGGTTGCGGAGTACAGTCCGAACTTCTGAATGGGTACCAGTTCGCTGAACCAAAGTGACAGCAAACCGATCGCGGTGGTGACCGAACACAGGATCGCTGGCTTGATGGCATGAGCAACTGCCCGCTCAGTGGCGCCATGCAACCCATGCTGGGCCGCGTCTTTGTAATAGTTGATGAAATGGACGGCACCCGAGATCGCCAAAACATACACCAGGGATGGCATGGATAGAACGATCGCGTCGACCGTTTCTCCAGTTGCCCAAATAACTGCGAGGGCTGCTGCCGCGCTCGTTGCGGAACAGAGCACAACAATCCACGTGAGCAATAGACTTCGAAGCGACCACCAAGCCAAAAACAGGCCTAGAAGCCCCGACAGCCCCGCGAGCCGGACAAGGGTTCGCTCTCCTTCCTCATCGATGGCGATATTGTCCACGGGCGGTCCACCCAGGCGAAGATCCGCTTCCGGAATCCCCGCTTTGTCAATCAAACGCCGTAAAATTCCCGGAGGCACGTTCGGCCGAAATACCCGATATTGACCGTGGCCGAGGATCGGCTTGAGCTTGCCCGAAGTCGCGGGGTCCAGCGAAACAATGACGCAGGTCTGACGCCCATCGGGACCGATTAACGCTCCCTTCAGCCGCTCGACCGCTTCCTCCGGCGCCAATGCATGTTGGCCGGTTGTCAGTTGCTCGAGTAAGAGACGGCCCGATTGAACACCCTTGAAGTATCGCCTCGCTTCCAAGGCATCGGGATCCGAAGCATCCTCGTTGGGAGTCAGCAGGGAGCAAAGCTTGGCAATACGAGGGTCGTCCAACTCAGGCTTGCTGGGGTCTTCTCCCAGCTTGCAACCCTCCCAACTCACCAGAATGAACTGGTCAGATGGAAAGTTTTGGCGGAACCAATTCAGCTCATGCGTTTCTGTGTAGCTCTTTGGCAACCAATCTTCTACTTTGTTGACATTGCTTTGGACTGCTCGACCAGCACCGTAGTAGGCGAAAGGTACGAAAGCGAGACCCGTGAGCAGGATCAGCCATGCCCACTTGTCATAGAATGTTTTCTTGGAGGTTGCTTCGCTCTGCACTTCGTTGCCCTTCGTGGCTGGTCTCCAACCGAGCTTTGCCACTCATGGATCAGCAATGAAAATCCCGAACTCGCGTTAGAGTTTACAAAACCACAATCCAGTCCGACAGTTTGAAAACGTCCACTCCGGCAGAAAAACCCGCACGGTCGTCCTGATACGCAAACCGGGCAAAGTCTGCGGGATCCTCGCGACAGGCGACACCCCCACTAGAGGGGGTCGACGCTTGCCAACCCGGATTCCGACCTCGAAGTAAACAGTCCCAGTGCAAATCCATCGACGCACCGAATCCCTCGCATCGAGAAAATCCAAGGGATTCGAGGATTTCCGAACTCCGGCATTACAACCGGACTCCTAACGAATCCTTTCACGCCCTTGTTGAAATTCAGTCTCAATTAGGATATTATTCTGTCGATGTGAACATAGAACGTCTCTTTGGTGGGCTCCCTTCCCAATGATTCGCCCAAACGCTGCCAGCTCGTTCCCCGTCGAATTCCTTCCGTGCGAAGAGGAAGGTGTTGTCGTAGGCATCATCGGCGAGGAACCAAGCGTCCATCGCTTGGAGGAAATGGGAGTTTGTTGCGGCTGCAAGATCCGCATGGTTTCGCCGGGTGAGACATGCTTGGTGACCGTGGATGGCAAACGGATGTGTTTGCGGCTCGGCGAGGTGGCCGAAATCTTGGTAGCCCCGGTCGCGTAACAGGTTGATCCCCACAATGTCTTCCTCCCTTTGGACCCTGTGCGACCTGAAGCCGGGAGAACGTGGTCGGGTCGTCTCGGTGCAGGGAACGGACAGCCTCGCCGCTCGATTGCTGGAAATGGGATTGTTGCCAGGGGAGGAAATCGAGCATATCGGAACAGCACCGATGGGAGATCCCATCGAGTTCTCTGTCTACGGTTATCGCATCAGCCTTCGCCGAGATGAAGCGGGTCGGGTTCAGATCGAGAAGCAGCGATGAGCCAAGCGGCAGCAACGATCGCCTTGATCGGCAACCCCAACACGGGCAAGAGTAGCTTGTTCAACGCCCTGTGCGGAGGGAATGCAAGAGTTGGCAACTATCCCGGAGTCACGGTCGAGCACAAAACGGGTCGACTCCTTCTGCCGCTCGATGCGCGCGACCCCTCCTCCTCAACGGCACTGATCGAAATCGTCGATCTCCCCGGAACCTATTCTCTCGCCGCCCGTTCGGCGGACGAAGCGGTGTCGGTCGACGTACTCTCGGGGGCGATGTCTGGTGTGCGACGTCCCGACGCGGTGATTGTGATCGCCGATGCGACGAACATGGAACGCAATTTATACCTGTTCAGCCAGGTCATTGAGCTCGGACTGCCGACACTATTGGTCCTCAACATGTGGGACCGCGTCTCATCTTTGGGGATCCAGGTGGACGCCGACGGGCTTTCTCGCCAACTGGGTGTGCCCGTTGTCTGCACCTCGGCGTCCAAGCGTCAAGGGATCACGGAGGTACGCAACTCGTTGGTGGCATTGTTGCAAAGCGATCCAGGCGAACGAGCCTCGGCGATCGTTTCTCGCCCGACTGCAGCATCTGAGTTTCCGGAAGTTTTCCAGCGGGAAACCGACCTGTTGCTCAAGTGGCTGGTGGGATCCAAGGTTGCGATGGAGCGATTCCAGGTGCAGCGATTATTGATCGACACGGCAGAAGCCCATGTGCATCGAAGCATTCCCAATCACCTGACTGCCGAACTCGCATCGAGATTGACCGAAGCGCGCGGGAGATTGTCGTCTGCGGGGGTACCGATTCCTCTGTTCGAGACCAAAGCACGCTACGCCTGGATCAAAAGCAAAACGGCAGGCTTGATCGAACGCCCTCGACAGCGTCCTCCTACATGGAGCGATACGCTCGACCGATGGCTGACGCACCGTTGGTTCGGATTGCTGTTCTTTGTGCTGTTGATGTTTCTGATCTTCCAGTCGATCACGCTGGTAGCTCGATGGCCGATGACTTGGATCGAAGGCTTTCAGGGTTACGTCGCGGCCACGATCGAAAGCTTGATCGGCCCGGGACCGCTTCGAAGTTTGCTTGTCGATGGAGTCATCGGGGGAGTCGGTTCGGTGCTGATGTTTCTGCCGCAGATCGCCATTCTCTTTTTGTTCATCGGGATTCTCGAAGACTGTGGTTACATGTCTCGAGCGGCCTTTGTCATGGACAAGTTCATGGCCTCGATCGGGATGAGTGGCAAATCTTTCCTACCCTTGATGTCCTCATTTGCTTGCGCGATTCCCGGCATCATGGCGACTCGGACGATCGATAATCGCAAGGATCGCATGGTGACGATCTTGGTGGCTCCACTGATGAGTTGCTCGGCGCGACTCCCGGTATATATCTTGATGGTTGCTGCATTTATACCTGATATCCGTTATGCATCGGGCTGGTTGTCGCTGCAGGGAATCGTGCTCTTCGCGATGCAATCGCTGGGAGCTTTGATCGCGATTCCGGTCGCATGGCTTTTGAAGCGATTCCTTTTTCGTGGAGAGCCCTCCACTTTCATCATGGAGTTGGCCAGTTACCGATGGCCGAGTTGGCGCGTCGTCTTTAGTCGCGTTTGGGAACGCATCCAGGCGTTTTTGGTTCGAGCTGGCACGTTGATCTTCATCACTTCGGTCTTGGTGTGGGCGGCGGCCTATTTTCCTGGCGACCATGCCGCAGTCGATACTTCGACTCGTGAGTGGGAGCAGTTGAAATCCTCCACCGATCCCGATCAGGCTGAGATTGTTCGCATGGAAAAATCGATCAATTTAGAGAAGAGCCGCCTGATCGAGCAGAGTTTTCTGGGGATGGCCGGTCGAGTGATTGAACCGGTAGTGCGGCCGTTGGGGTGGGATGGCAAGATCGGGGTCGCGGTTCTCGCATCGTTTCCCGCCCGCGAAGTGATCATCGCCACGTTGGGCACGATCTACGCATTGGGAAGCGATACCGATGAGAATAGCAGCAGCCTCAAGGAGCAACTGCAAGCCGCTCAGTGGCCCGATGGCAAACCGGTCTTCACACTGGCCACCGCCTTTTCGATCATGGTATTCTTTGCGCTGTGCGCTCAGTGCGCATCGACGCTTGTGACCATACAGCGAGAGACGAACTCCTGGCGCTGGCCGATCTTCTCCTTCGTGTACATGACGTCATTAGCATACGTAGGAGCGTGGCTGACGTACAATCTGGTGTCTCTTTGGATCCCGTGAAAAATTTAGAATCGAAACCGCGGCCATCGACTCGCGCAACGGATTACGAAGAGTTCCGTTGGATGCTCGGCGCACACGCTTCATCGACCCTCTGCACGCGTATCCTATTCTTCTGGGCTCCGTTCGCTATCGCGCATGAATTCCCCAACGAGCCTTTGTATTTGGGGTATCTGGGATTGGTGCAAGCGATCCCGGCGTTGAGCTTGGCGATTGTCGGCGGTTATCTCGCCGATCGTTTCGACCGACGGAACCTGCTCCGATGGACATACGTTCTGCAATGGCTGTGTTCGTTGGGCATGGCAGCATCTTCGCTGTTGCAGGGCGATACACTATTGATCGCAATCTATATTTGCATGTTTTGGTTGGGGGTGGCTCGCGGTTTTTCCGAACCGACCATGCCGAGTCTCGAAGCCCAGATCATTCCTCGTTTAGCGGCAGTGAGCGGTGCGACGTGGACAACCATCGTGTGGCATGCCTGCGCTGTGGTCGCTCCCTTGTTGGCCGGACTATTGATTGAGGGGCTTGGAAATGCAGGCCCCTTCGCCTGTAGTATTGTCTGCGCGATGTTTGCGATCGGGATGGTGAGCCGTATTGCACCCAAGCCCCATCCGGTTCGAGACACGCAGGAATCGCTGACCGATTCGATCACTGCCGGCTGGAAGTTTGTCCTTCGGCGGCAGATTTTATGGAGTTCGATGGCTCTCGATTTATTCGCTGTATTGTTTGGCGGCGCGATCGCCATGCTTCCTCTGTTCGCTAAGCATATTCTGTACATCGGTCCCGTGGGATTGGGCTTCTTGAGCGCCGCTCCCATGTGCGGCGCGTTGGTCTGCGCACTGTTTTGCATTCGGTTTCCACCGCGAGCTTTCGCAGGTCGATTCCTCCTCGTTTGCGTTTTCGGATTCGGCATTTCGATGATCGTCTTCGCGCTATCCAAGAATTTCTATCTCTCATGCGCAGCGTTATTCATGAGCGGCATTTTGGATGGCTTCAGCGTGGTGATTCGCAAGTCGATTTTGAGGCTCTATTCACCCGATCATATGCGAGGACGGATCGCGGCTGTGAATTCGATCTTTATCGGCGCTTCCAATGAACTCGGAGAGTTGGAAAGCGGTGTCGCGGCTCATTTCCTTGGATTGGTACCAAGTGTGTTCGCCGGTGGCGTGGCGACGCTCGTCATTGTCATCGCAGTGGCAGTGTTCGGAACTGAGTTGCGTCGATTCGATATGCGGAACATCCATCAGGAAGACGAATCGCACTCGTAGGCAGCGGATGGTGCGATGCCTGCAATCCCGACGAGCGTTTCTCTCGGAGAGTGATTCTTCCACTGACGAGCAATCCACTCTGCTTGTTCGCAATCGCGCGCAATCGCAAATACAGTGGGTCCCCAGCTCGATTGCCCAGCGCCGCAGATTCCTTGACCTCGCAGATAATGGATGCACTCGGCGATCGCAGAGGAACGGTAAACGCCCCCTTGCATGGGTTCAAAAATACGTCCCGCCCTCTCGCCATAACGTCCGATTGCGTCGCTCGCTGCAACCCAATCCGATGCCGCGATGGCCGGGACCATCTGCTCCCGAATCGTTTGTATCATCTCGTTCCGAAAAGGATTGGCCTGCGCAGAGCAGCGTTCAAACATGCTCGCCTCCAAGCCTCCTGATTCCCCTTCATACGAGCGATCGCAGAAGGTGACCACCCTCCAATGTTCGGGAAATGTCACGACCTGTGTCCGCTCTCGCATCGCACCCGAGTTTCCTGTTGGATCTTGACCCCAGTCGACGATCAACCCGCCGCGACGAAAGCCCTCGCAGCCAATATGGGATCGTAGACCGCGGCCAGCATCGATCGCCAACCGTTCCGCGCTTTCGAACAACTCCTCCCATATCGAAGCTGTATTTGACGAATGGTTGGTGGATGACAAGTCACCGAGTCGGCCCGCGAGCCGAAGCAAGCCTGCGATACTGCAGGCCCACTGCGTCCCTGACCCCAGACCGATGTGGGCCAAGGGTGGCTCGACGACTCGAAAGGATTCGAACGGGATAGGATCTGGAGCATAACGTTGCTGCCAAATCTCGAGAACGCGTTGGGTGCGCTCCGACCAATAGGGATCACCTTCACATGAAACAGCATGAGTATCGAGAGAGTTTCTGACCGTTCCTTGAACGGTCATGGTCGGTGTATCGATCATCATCCCGACTCCACCATAGCAGTGGGGCTCCCCGGGGCTGATCTCCATCAAGCCGAAATGGAGCCGCGCGAAGGCTCGCACTTGCAAGATCATGATCCGGGCTCTACCTCGATCGGGGCCAGAACCATCGCATCATCGCGTTGACCGGTCCATTTCGGAAGATCCACTTTCGTTGCCAGCCATCCCGGGTGTGCGACGCGGCCGACTTTGGCGGAAGTATCACCGATCAATCGCCATCGTACCGGAGAACCGTTATCGGGAACTTCAATTCGTTCCCCTTCGCTTTGGGTTGCCAAAGGCTTGAGCCCAAACAACCGCTCGAGCGACTTGCCGGCATTCTCAAGGACCGGGCGAGCGGCTCCGCCGATCTGTGCATCGCTATAGTCGTCGAAGGACTCATTGAGCAAATCCAGGAGTCGCGAGTCCCGTTGCAGAACCATCAGCAGTGTCAACGCATCGCTTCTGCTTGGGGACGCTGTCGGAGGAGTCGCAGGTCGTTCCTCCTTGCGTGACGACTCTTGCGTGCTCACGGAAACACTTGCCGGTCCCTGCTTCGAATGTGGTCCCTTCGTCGAAACCGCTCCCTTCGGAGAGAGTGCATCACGGACGCGGTGGGCAGCATCCCTATTAAACAGAACAGCAAAGAATGCTCGAAACGCAAGTGCCATACGCATCATGAACCGCGACCGCAAAAGGTTGGAAATTATCGGCAAACGAAATGTCCGAGAGTGACTGACGCCCCGACAATATAGCGTTGCAGATGGTATATTTTGAAGTCCATCCAGAGCGAGGATTGCGGTGCTGCAGTCATTCCAGAACTGCACTTACAGGGGAACGGAGCGTGAAAAACCGACAAGGACGTGGCCAGCGAGACTCTTCGACAGCGCGTCGACTGCGCACCGATTTGGAGGCTTCGCGTCCCCGATCGTCGTCTCCCTCCACTCCCGCCAGGGCGGTCTCAACACCCATTAGTCCCGACAGCCCTGCCAAACTCGGGCAACTCCTCTGCCAACGACCCGAACGCTGGCGAGAACGAAACGATTGGCAAACATCGATCGCACGCGAAGTTCTCGAGCAATCGACCGTCATGGACGGCGAAAATTTTCGCAAGATCGGGCGTCAAGATTTGGAGCGGATGGCTGAGGCCTACGACCGTTATTTTTTCGGAGGACTCTGCCTGGCCATCGCTAGATCGCATGGGATGTCGTTTCGGCTCAGTTCTCGAATGTCGCGTGCCGGAGGCAAGACAACCCGGCAAACATTCCGCGCGATCCGAAATCGTCCAGCAGCGGTACATTACGAAATCGCGCTGTCGACAAGTCTCCTCTTTCAATCTTTTCGCAAGCCTGGCGACAGGACTCGCGTATGCGGCTTGTGGTGCGATAATCGTTTGGCAGCCATGCAACGCATTGTGGAGCATGAAATGATTCACCTATGTGAAATGCTCGTTTGGATCCATAGCGACTGCGCCGCTTCCCGATTCCAAACCATGGCTCATCGCATGTTTGGGCACACCGAGCATCGCCATGAATTGATCACGCAACAGGAACGAGCAGCCCGAGACTTTAATATCAAGTTAGGTAGACAGGTCGTGTTTCGGGTAAACAACCAAAACCTGATTGGCATCGTCAATCGAATCACTTCTCGAGCCACAGTCCTTGTCCCCGATCCCAAAGGTCCTCGCTACAGCGACGGCACACACTACGCCAAATACTACGTCCCGCTCGATCAACTCCGTCCCGTCGATTGAAACAGCCCATGGAAGCAACCGTATTCTCTTTTGAAAACATGAGCGAATGAGAAGTCTGACCATACTCGAGGGACAAGCCAACACCGAAGCGTTCGTCGCTTATCTCTTGACACAAAATATCTCGACGCACGTCGAACCGTCCGATAACGACAAGACCCGTTGGGAAGTCTGGATACGGGACGAGGACAAACTCCCTCAAGCCCAACAGGAACTCCATCAGTTCCTAGCCGATCCGGGGAACCCTCGTTATCAACAAGCGGTCCGCGATGCCCGATCGATTCTCAAGGAGCAACGGGAGCAGGCCGCCGCGCGGCAACGAAACATCCAAACTCCCAGGGAGATCTCTCGAAATTCCATGTTCGGAGGGGTACTTCCGCCCCTGACACTGACCCTGATCATCCTTTGCTCCGTATTGAGTGTTGTCTCCGACTTCGCGAAACCGAAACCTACAAGCCCACTCGGAAACTCCATCGTCAAGCAACTGATGTTCGCCGACATGGTGAAGTACGAACGGACCAAGGATCCAGCGGTATCGCTGAAGGATTATCAATGGTGGCGGGTTCTGACTCCGATGTTTCTCCACGGACATCCCTTTCACCTAATCATGAACATGCTCGCCCTGGCCTCCCTCGGTCGCATCGCAGAACGTCTCGAAGGCTCCAAGCGTTACTTCGTGTTGATCATCGCCCTGGCAATCGGTTCCCATTTGCCACAAGGACTTTTGCCTCAAAACCTTTTTGGTATCCAAGGGCTCTCCGGCTCCCCGTCGTTCGTTGGAATCTCAGGAGTGGTCCTCGGACTCTTTGGATATATCGCTACCAAAACTTATTTAAGACGAGACATCGGATTCACCCTCTCACCCACCTCCTACTTCATGGTGGGCTTGATCCTCTTTCTCGGTTTCGCAGGAGATATCGCGGGGACCGGAGGGGCAGGAGGGATGAAGATGGCGAACTTCGCACACCTGGGTGGCTTGATCACTGGAATCGTGATCGGTTGGTTGATGAGCAACCCTTCTTTCGATCGACGTCGCAGAGAGTCGTAATAACTATTGCTGCCGACTAATGCTGCCGACCGTAGGTGGCTTCCAACAGACGGCGAATGGCATCGACCATCGCGCTGATGGAGAACGGTTTGGGTAAGATTGCCTCGGCTCCGAGTTCCTGCGCTCGAGCGATGATTCCATCGTCAAGCTTTGCCGACATCAGGATGCATGGCAAGCGTGGAGTTCGGTCGCGAATGGACTGAAGAACTCCCAATCCATCCAAGCGAGGCATATGCACATCGAAGAGTGCCAAGTGGATACCCCCATGCTCGATCACCTGCAATGCCTCCATCCCGTCGCATGCCAAACGGGTGCGAAAGCCCTTGCGAGACAGAGCATCTCCAAGCGTCGCGCGAAACGCGTCGTCGTCATCGGTGATCAACAGTTGATGGTCAGTCCATTGCATGGCACAACAATCGGCTTCACAATAGGTGCTTTGGCCGGTCTTTTCCGGCCCTGTCGAATTATCGCTTACAGTCCGTTACGAATCAAACCCGGTTTCCCGAGGTTGGTTCTCTAGGTTGCCGTGCCAAACCCAAAATCCGCATATTCCGACTTTTGGCTCGATCTGGCGGCGGATGTCAGCCACCGAGAAGCCATCGGTCTCAAGCGACAGTTGGCACTCTCCGAGCCCGAATCCCCCAGGACCATTCGCCGAAACGGCCTTTCCTTGGTCCACTTCGGCTCCAACGACTATCTCTCCCTGGCATGGCATCCCGAAGTTCGCCAAGCCCTGATCAGCACCTCCCAGGGGCCCCGCGTCGGCTCATCCGCCAGTCCCCTGATCGCGGGAGGAGCAAAACAATACCAACAACTTACCGAAACCCTCGCCCGCTGGGAACAGACCGATCGGGCGATGGTATTCTCCAGCGGCTACGCTGCCAACATCGGCACGATTGCCGCACTCGCTTCCAAAGAAGATGCAATTGTCAGCGACTCGCTTAATCATGCATGCCTGATCGATGGCTGCCGCCTGTCGCGAGCCGCTGTGCACATCTATCCCCACGCAGATATGGCGGCTCTGAAAACCACACTTTCTGAGTTGCGGCACATGTATCGAAGAACCTTCGTTGTGACCGACACCGTCTTCAGCATGGATGGGGATATCGCGCCGGTCTTTGAGATTCAAGAACTCTGTCAGCAATACGATGCGATGGCGGTTGCCGATGAAGCCCATGCGAGCGGGGTCCTCGGCGAGCAGGGCCGCGGTGTCGCATGCGGTCCTGGAATCGAGACAACACGTTGGATACGGACCGGTACACTGAGTAAAGCGATCGGCTGTAGTGGCGGTTTTGTCGCTGGCCCGACAGTGCTGATCGAGTGGTTGACGCAGTATGCTCGCTCATGGATTTACTCGACTGCACCTCCATCGGCGGTACTGGCAGCAGCATCGCGCGCTGTCGAACTCGCGAGTGAGATGGATTTGCAGCGACAGCAATTGGGCACCCGGAGCCTCTCGCTGCGAGAATCGCTCCGTTCGCTCGGCTTCTCGACCCGGTTCGATGCTACACCTATCGTTCCGATCTATTTTCAGAGTCCCGAGGAAGTGCTCGCAATTTCAAAACGTCTGATCGAAGCTGGCTTTTTTGTCCCGGCCATCCGACCTCCCACCGTGCCACGAGGGACAGCGATGCTCCGCGTCAGCTTGACCGCCTCTCATACTGACGAAGATACGCAGGGGTTGCTCGAGGCCCTTAAAAAACTGTGATTCCGCCGCTGTCGCTCGACTTTCCACCCCCTCTGCAACCTGTTCGATAAGGGGTTTGTATGCTACAACGGAATTCGGATCCGAGTATGGAAACGAACCTTAACGAGTGATCCACGCTGAGCAAAAAACCGTTTCAAAAACCCTCTTTCTCCAAAATTGATCCATACAGCATGAGCAATGCCGAAAACTGCATCATCATCGGGAGTGGCCCAGCCGGGTGGTCTGCCGCGATTTACGCAGCCCGAGCCAACCTGAAACCCCTCCTGTTCGAGGGTGCGATGACCGAGGAAAACCGGGTCATGGGGCGATTCCCCATGGGGCAGTTGGCCCAGACTACGGAAGTCGAGAACTACGCCGGCTTCCCCTCCGGCAAACTGAAGGAGTTCCTTGAGTCCGCGATCAATCCGAGTCGCCAATACATGTTTCCTCCGGTCGAAGAACACGCTCACGCAGTGACCGGTCCCGAACTGATGGAATTGATGCGGCAACAAGCGGTCAATTTTGGGACTCGCATCATCACCGACGATATCGTGAGCGTCGATTTTTCCCGACGGCCTTTGCTCCTACATACCAGCGAGAACGGCAGCTTTGAAACTCACACCGTGATTCTCGCCACCGGTGCAAGTGCGAATTACCTAGGCTTGCCCAGCGAAGAAAAGTTTCGCAACAAAGGGGTCAGCGCCTGTGCAGTATGCGATGGGGCCTTGCCTCGATTTCGAAACAAGCCGCTCGTTGTTGTCGGAGGGGGAGATTCCGCCGTCGAGGAAGCCAGCTACCTGACCAAGTATGCATCAAAGGTCTACATGATCTTGCGCCGTGGCGAGATGCGCGCTAGCAAGATCATGCAACAGCGAGCGTTCGATAATCCCAAGATCGAACTGGTCAAGTACTCAGTAGTGGATGAGGTTCTTGGCGACGATGTAGATCCACGCATCGGCGTGACGGGTGTCCGCATCCGTCATGTCGAGAGCAAGGAGACTCGCGTTCTGGATGCTACCGGCATGTTCTTGGCGATCGGCCATACACCGAATACCAAGTTCCTCGGCAACCAAGTGGAAACTCGCGAGAACGGATACATCGCTTGGAAGCAGCCCTACCGCACGATCACCAGTGTCGAGGGTGTCTTCGCCGCTGGCGATGTCGCCGACGATTATTATCGCCAAGCCATCACCTCGGCAGGAACGGGATGCATGGCGGCTCTCGATGCCGAGCGATACTTGGCCAGCGCTGGCATCCACTAGAGGCGAGTTGCACACGGTGAACGTTCCGATCGATCCCGGCCAGCTTCCGATCGTTGTCCGCGGAGCCCGCGAACACAACCTAAAGAACGTCGATCTCGTTCTACCTCGCAACCAGTTCATCTGCTTCACCGGTGTCAGTGGCAGCGGCAAGTCATCGCTTGCGTTCGATACGCTCTACGCAGAGGGGCAGCGCCGCTACATCGAAAGCCTGTCGACATACGCTCGGCAGTTCGTCGGACAACTTCCCAAGCCCGATGTCGATCTCCTTTCGGGTCTTTCCCCCGCTATCTCGATCAGCCAGAAATCGACCGGTCACAACCCCCGTTCCACCGTAGGGACGATTACCGAGTTGACCGATTTTCTACGTGTCTTGTTCGCGCGATGCGGCACAGGATTTTGCCCGCGATGCGATTCGCAGATCACCAGTCAAACCCGTGATCAAATGGTGGAACGGATCGCAACGCTCGATCCGAACGTCACCTACCTCTTTCTCGCTCCGGTGGTTCGCGGCCAAAAAGGGGAGCACAAGGACCTACTCGAAGACCTCCGACGCGCTGGCTTCAATCGCGCGCGAGTCGATGGCACCATCATCTCGCTAAGCGATTCGATTGTTCTGGAACGCTATAACAAACACGACATCGAACTGATCGTCGACCGAATCGCGGTCGGACAATCGAGCCGTCAACGGATCGCGGAAGCGGTCGACCAAGCCCTTCGCTTCGGCGAAGGAACCATGCTGCTGTCCCCCTTGATCCTCAAGTCCTCGCTGCAATCCGGTGCAAATGCAGACGATGAATCCCTCGAAGGTCAGGAAACGAAGGCTCCTCGAAAGACAAAAAAGAAAGCTTCGCGCGAGCAGGCTGCCGAACTCGGTCCAGCCTCAACCTCCAAAGATCAATTCATCTCCGATCCCCGAAGAGATATCGTCTTCTCGCAATCTTACGCTTGTGCCAAGTGTGGAGTTTCGTATCCGCCCCCGACTCCGCAATTGCTCAGCTTCAACTCCCCGCAGGGTGCGTGCCCCGATTGCGAAGGTCTGGGATACAACCAACGTTTCGCTGAGGACCTGCTGATCACCGATGCGTCGATCTCCGTCAAGAACGGTGCGATCGAATTGATCGGCAAACTCTCCAACATGGCCAAATGGATGCGGAAGGCCATCTCGACCTACAGCAAACTGATCACCTATCGGCTCAAGGCGAAGAAGGACTTAATCACGGTTCCGGTTGAGCAATGGAGCAACGAAGAACGACGCGCGATCCTGCACGGTCTTCCTCCCTTGCAAGTCGCATGCACTCGTGCGGGATCGCGGACCGGTGTGTTCTCCGGAATCTGCAACGAGTTGCTCGACATCTATCGCCAAACAACAAACCCCATGTTCAAGGCTCGCTTTGAGAAATTCATGCGAGTCGACCTGTGCGGCGAATGCGAAGGGACCCGACTCAATCCCCAGGCTCGAACCCTGCGTATCAAGTCCAAGGCAAAAGCGTTTCGGTCCAAGCCTTGGATGTCGATCGGGGATGTCTCCCAACTATCGATCGAACAGGCGAGCGATTTTTTCTCGTCGATTGAACTCGATGCCACGCAGGCAGTGATCGCGACCGAAGCGATTAAGGAAGTGCGATTGCGGCTCCAGTTCCTCCTCGATGTGGGACTCGGATACCTGTCGCTCGATCGCACGGCACCGACACTCTCGGGTGGCGAGTCACAACGCATTCGACTGGCGAGCCAAATCGGAGCTGGACTGGTCGGTGTTCTTTATGTTCTCGACGAGCCATCGATCGGACTTCACCCGCGAGATAACGATCGTCTCCTCTCCTCCCTCAAACGTCTGCGCGACTTAGGGAATACGTTGATCGTTGTTGAACATGACGAAGACACGATGCGAGCGGCCGATACCCTTGTCGATTTCGGACCGGGACCCGGCGTTCGGGGCGGTGAGTTGATTGCGATCGGTCCCTTGGAAGAAATCGCGAAGAATAAGAAAAGCTTGACCGGCGATTTCCTCTCACGGCGTTCGGTGATCGATCGGCCAAAGGCTCGGCGCAAAGGGAGCGGCAAGAGCCTGCGACTCCTCGGCTGCGCCCACAATAATCTCCAAGGGATCGATGTCGATTTCCCTCTTGGTTGCCTGATCGCGGTCACGGGGGTCAGCGGCAGCGGCAAGAGTTCGCTGGTAACCGACATCCTTACCCCGGCACTGCGCAACGCCCTCAATCGAGCCGACGACACGCCCGGCAAACACCGAGGTATCGAAGGGCTCGAACATCTCGACAAAATCATCGATATCGATCAGAGCCCCATCGGCCGAACCCCGCGCAGCAATCCCGCAACCTACACCAAAGTCTTCGATGAGATTCGCGATCTGTTTTCAGAACTTCCCGAAAGCAGACGGCGAGGATTTGAAAAAGGAGTTTTCAGCTTCAATACCGAACATGGACGCTGCAGCGCCTGCGAAGGACACGGCGCGATTCGTCTCGATATGGAGTTCCTCGCCGATCTATGGGTCCCCTGCACGGCCTGCGAAGGAAAACGATACGACCGAGCTACGTTGCAAGTGCTCTTCAAAGGCAAATCGATCGCCGATTGCCTCGATCTCGATATCCAACAAGCCCTCGAGCATTTCTCGGCATTCCCGAAGATCGTCGATAAACTGCAAACACTCAGCGATGTTGGTCTCGAGTACTTGAAACTCGGTCAACCCTCTCCCACTCTTTCGGGAGGCGAAGCCCAGCGGATCAAACTCTCCAGGGAACTGTGCAAACGATCGACAGGCAGAACGTTGTATGTGCTCGATGAACCCACCACGGGTCTCCACTTTCACGACATCAATCTGCTGCTTCGCGTCCTGCAAAGCCTCGTCGATCGCGGCAACACCGTCGTCGTCGTCGAGCACAATCTTGATCTCATCCAAGCCGCCGACTGGATCATCGACTTGGGGCCAGAGGGTGGATCCGGCGGCGGTCGCATCGTCGGCGAAGGGACTCCGGAACAACTTGCTAAAAACTCTCGATCGCACACCGGAGTATCCCTCGCAAAGTATTTCGAAGCACACACCGACAAGAAAGAGTCCGGTACTTCGCGTCCCCTCAAGGGTTCCAAAGGGAAAACCACCAAACAACTTATCCAGCAACGAAGTCCCGCCTTGGAAGATATCCGTGTTCAAGGAGCCAAGCAGCACAATCTCAAGAACATCGATATCACTGTCCCTCGCAATGCCATGACGGTTTTCTGCGGCCATAGCGGCAGCGGCAAGACTTCGATGGCCATGGATACGATCTACGCTGAGGGGCAGCGGCGTTTTGTCGAGAGTCTCAGCTCCTACACCCGGCAGTTCGTTGGACAAATGCCCAAGCCTATCGTCGAACGCATCGATGGCTTGAGTCCTGCAGTAGCGATCGAACAGAGGGGACTTTCGCACACCCCACGCTCCACGGTCGGAACCGTCACAGAGATCTACGACTATCTGCGAGTGTTCTTTGCTCGATTGGCCCAAATGCATTGCACGCGCTGCGATGGTCCGATCAGTTCCCAAACGATCGATCAAATCGTCGATCGATGGCTGGAACACGGGCAACGGATATCGTCGTCACGCCCTGCAGGCGATGCAGGGGGACGCGTTCTGTTGCTGGCTCCGGTGGCTCCGGCGATGAATCAAGAACCACAGGCCTTTTTCGATGATCTGAAGCGAGAAGGCTATGCACGAGTTCGCATCAACGGGAGAACCTACGAGATCGATAACCTACCCGATCTGAATCGAAAATCGCGATTGGAGCTTCAGGTCGTTGTCGATCGCATCCAACTCGATCGGGTCGATCGCAAACGACTCTACGACAGCGTGTCCACCGCCTTGCAATTGGGCAGCGGTGTGATTCAGATGGCGATCGTTGACCCGGATCGCAAAGAGACTTTGTGGGATACACAGACATTTTCCTTGCAGCTGGCATGCGATACCTGTGGCATATCCTTTCAGCCTCTCACACCGCATCAATTCTCCTTCAATACGGGAGTCGGCTGGTGTCCGTCGTGCCAAGGGATCGGCACGGAGGTAGGTACGGATCCGGCAGCCTTCATCGATGAATCTTTGTCGCCGCTCCAGGGCGGATTGCTTCTGTGGCCCGATCCGAAATTACCCGTCGCGGCAGGCATGTTGCGGGCTCTTGGACGGCATATGGCCTTGCCTATGGAAGCTCCGATTCGAAACTGGACGATCTCTCAACGTTCGATTCTCTTTCGCGGGTTGCCCGATCAAGAAATCGTCGTGCAAGGACGCGATATCGATCCTTCGAACCCTTCGGATGATACCGTCCTATTCTATCGGTTCCACGGAGTCTATCCCGCGCTCGAACTCCTATCCAATGCGAACCCGACCATTCGCATGCGACTGAGTGCTTATCTTGCCGATGTCCCATGCACTCAGTGCGATGGTTCGCGAATTCGTCCCGAAGCGGCACATGCTCGCTTTCGCAATTTTCGCATGGCAGACATCGTCCGCATGCCTATCGGACAACTTCTCGAGACGGTGCAGGGCTGGAAGCTTTCTCCTGTCGAGAGCAAGATTGCAGGGGAACTGGCTCGCGAAATCACTCAACGATTGCAGTTTCTTGTCGACGTCGGCTTGGAATACCTGACTATCGATCGTTCCGCAAATTCTCTCTCGGGTGGGGAATCGCAACGTATTCGCTTGGCGAGCCAATTGGGTAGTGGCCTGTCGGGTGTCTTGTATGTACTGGACGAACCAACGATCGGATTGCACCCGCGAGACAACCGTCGCTTGATTGCGGCGATGCATCGCCTGCGCGATTTGGGCAATACGCTGCTGGTCGTGGAACACGACCGCGATGTGATCGCTAGCAGCGATTCGATTCGGGATTTCGGCCCAGGTTCGGGACCCTACGGAGGGCAAGTCATCGCCGAAGGGAATGCACAGCATCTAGCAGCCGACCCGCTTTCGATCACCGGTCCATTCCTGAGTGGCAAACGAAGGATTGAAATCGAGGGGGGGAGAAATGTCGAGCTCGATCGAACCGATTCGAACGGCGTGCGAGACTGGACCGAGAGGGCGAACAACCCTCATGGTTGGCTCACGGTCAAGGGTGCTGCGGAAAACACCCTCAAGTCGATCGATGTCTCTTTTCCACTTGGATCGTTGACCGCCGTCACTGGACCGAGCGGCAGCGGCAAGAGCAGTCTGATCAACGGCATCCTGTATCCAGCTCTCGCGCGAAGATTGCATCGTGCGGATCTACAACCTGGGCCTCATCAACAGATCGAAGGGGTCGAGCAGATCAACAAAGTCTTGCAGGTCGATCAATCGCCACTTGGCAATTCCCCCACCAGTAACCCCGCGACCTACACCGGCGTATTCGATCATATCCGTCAATTGTTTGCGCGGTTGCCGGAGGCCAAGATGCGAGGTCTCTCGGCGGGAGCCTTCAGCTTCAACGTAGGGGAGGGACGCTGCGAGAAATGTTATGGCGCGGGGCAATTATGCATCCAAATGCACTTCCTGCCCGATGTTTGGATTCCGTGCGATGCTTGCCAAGGGCGACGATACACCGAAGAAGTCCTCGCGGTGAAGTACCATGGAAACTCCATCAACGATTTGCTCAACATGTCGATCGGTCAAGCCAGAGACTTGATGAGCGAGATCCCGAAGATCCACGGTATGCTTCAGGTTCTTTGCGAGGTCGGTCTCGATTACCTCGCACTCGGCCAAAGTGCGCCGACTCTGAGCGGTGGCGAGGCCCAGCGAGTCAAGCTAGCAGCTGAGCTGTGCCGACCCGCGACCGGCCGAAGCTTGTATCTGCTCGATGAACCTACCACCGGCTTGCACTTCGACGACATTAACAAACTGATGATCGTTCTCGATCGTTTGGTAGCATCAGGAAACACTGTGGTTATCATCGAGCACAATCTCGAAGTGATCCGTATCGCCGACTGGATCATCGACTTGGGACCGGAAGCCGGGCACTCGGGAGGGCAGGTTGTATTCGCAGGCCCGCCGAGCGAACTGGTCCGCTATGCGAAAAGCTCGACCCATTCGTCAGGTTCCACTTCGCAGCGCAAGTCGCGAGGCTCCAAGCAGCTAGTTGTGCATGAAGCCCATTCGGATTTTGATTCAGCACGCATCCGAAGCCATACGGGCGAAGCATTGTTGCAATGGGAAGAGCGTTCTGCGGCAACGCCGACCAAGCCAACCCCCAAGCCAGCGGCCCAGCGAACTGCCAAACGAACCACCAAACGTGTGAGCAAGGGATAACTTGCTACAATCGGTGCCCGGGTTTGTGATGGCCGGGTTTGTGATGAGCTGCGAGATTCTTCCTTCCATTGGCTTAAAAGGTCTATCCATGCGACTGATCTCATTAGTCTACGTTGCGTTCCTGTATGTTCTCTTCCTAGATCCGTTGCAGGCAGATGAATCCAAGAATGTTTTGTTCATCGTGTCAGATGATCTCAATAACAAGCTCGGTTGCTACGGCGATCCACTTGCAATTTCGCCGAACATCGATCGGTTGGCCGCGCGGGGAACACGCTTCGATCGGGCCTATTGCACCTTTCCTTTATGCGGTCCGAGTCGCAATTCGATCTTGACCGGCCTCTACCCCAACAGCACCGGGATCTACAACAACGGTCAAATCTTCCGGCAAACGATCCCCAAGCAAGCCAGCCTGCCGCACGCGCTTCGCCGCGTGGGCTACTTCGCGGGGCGCATCGGCAAGATGTATCACTACAATGTGCCCAGTTCGGTTGGTACCAACGGCCACGATGATCCCGCGAGTTGGGAGTTGGAACTCAATCCCGCCGGCATCGATCGTTTGTTGGAGGAACCCAATATCACCACGCTCATCCCGAAACAGTTCGGCGGGACTTTGAGTTGGTACGCGTCCCCTGCACCTACTTCGCAACATACCGATGCGATGCAAGCCAAGGACGCGGTCTGGGTGCTGGAGCGATTCGCTAAAGAGCGAGATAGACCCTTTTTCCTCGGGCTTGGTTTCTTTCGACCGCATACTCCCTACGTTGCCCCGCGAAAGTACTTTGATCTCCACGACCCAAAGAAATTCACCCTGGTGAGCGATGTTGAAGCAGATCGAAAGGACATCCCTCGACCTGGCTTGGCTAGCGGGAAGAAAGAACAGGACGAGATGACCGATGCGCAGCGCCGCGAAGCGTTGCAAGCATACTACGCCAGTGTCACATTCATGGATGAACAAGTCGGCATCGTTCTCGATGCGCTCGATCGCCTGGATTTGCGCGACAGCACCATGATCATCTTCACCAGCGATCATGGTTATCATCTGGGTGAACATGGGCTCTGGCAAAAGATGAGTTTGTTTGAGGAGAGCGCGCGAGTGCCACTGATTGTTGTTGCGCCGGGCATATCAAAACCCGGTACCGCAGTCGGTGCTCCAGTATCGCAAGTCGATATCGCTCCCAGTGCGTTCGAGTGGACGGGAAGTTCCGCACCAAGCAACATCCAAGGCCAAAGCCTGATGCCGATGCTGCGCGATCCGTCGGCCACAGGGCGAGGATGGGCGATGACGCAGGTTTCGCGTGGCGGCCAGAACGATCCGTTCTTCGGGTACTCGCTTCGCACTACTCGCTATCGTTACACGGAGTGGGACGGTGGATCGCGTGGTCGCGAGTTGTACGACCACGATCAAGATCCAGGCGAGCGCGCGAACCTCGCGGAGTCGGCAGACCATCAATCGATCGTCCAAGAGTTGCAGACCACCCTGCGCGACGCAGTCCAAGCCAGTTTTCCCGCCTCGGGCAAAGCTCCCGAGCTCAAGCCCCTGAACTGGTCCCCCAGCCTCACCGACGTCGACTGATCCCACCAAGCCACCGTATATAACGCCGCCAGACGCTGAGTCTTCGAAGGGCGTGCTGCGAGAGCCAAGGCACCGGCACCTTCTCCACGTCCATCGCAAAGCCTCTGGACGTGCCACCCGCCCCAACCATTCGCCATCGAACGAACCCAGTGATCTCGCCTGCAGCTACAGGTAAACGACTATCCCGGTACCGCGACTCGCTCGATGTCGATTTGATGAGGTCGCGATTGATGAAAGCAGATCATGTTCTTGGAAACGAGATTCCCAAAAATATCTTCTGAATTCCCAGCGAAGTTGTTCGGGTTGAAATACGGAGGCAGATGCCAATACATGGCATAGCCAAACTGATCGAGCGTGCGAATCAGATCATCGGACCGATCCTTGCGATCGTTTTCTACATAAATCACCGGCTTGTATTTGTCGATGGTCTTCTGCCCCCCGAGCAATGCCTCTCGCTCCATCCCCTCAACATCGAGCTTAAGAAAATCGCAAGCATTCAAATCCAGCGAATCGATGGTAACCAACGGAACTTTCTCCCCACGCGTAAAGGTTCCTAAACCCAGACCGCCAAAGTTGTTTTCCGACTGATAATCCAAGAACGGGACAATAATCGACCCCGCCTCCGAACCGACAGCCTGCTGGTAACAGTGGACATTCAGCAGACTGTTGAGAGCAATATTTGCACAGAGGTTTTGAAAAACGACTCGCTGCGGCTCAAACGCGATCACACTTCCTTTGGGGCCCACCCACTGTGCTAGTGGGACGGAATGTGTGCCGATGTTGGCCCCAACCTCAACAACAGTATTCCCAGGCCGAACAATTTGTCGGAAGACATCGCACTCACCCTCGGAGAATTCACCATATACCTGCAACGAACGACCGATATACCGATCGAACCGGTTGAACAGCATTTGGCCGTAACGACATATTTTCAATTCATTCATCGTCCTTAACTCCCTTCACGGTTTCCTTACTGTTCCTATGATGGATGAAATATTGGTAAAACGACAACCTGGAGAAAAGAGCAATACACAATGCCTGTCGATTCTCGGATACAGTCATTGCCAGCGATCCAGAGAGATGGAGGGATCCTTCAGATTAACTTCAACGACACCTGCGGCAACCAGAGATCGATCTTGTCCTGAGAGGTTGCGGGAGCTACCAGGGTTCCCATCGGCCAAGCAAGGACGTGCATGGACTAGCGATCTAGCCCCATTTGTGTGCTCCTCATCGATTGTTTTGCCTTCGGCGTGCTTCGCTTCTACGTATCGAGATGAAACAGTATACCACGACGATATTCGTTCCGTTTTTCGATTCCGTGAGGGTCGGCGTTTTCCATGTCCGATGAGTTAGTTGTCCGATGCCGGACTAGTCAAAATCGAGCGTTGCATTTAGAACCATGGAGAAGCGTTTCTTCGATTCCGTTCTCCTGTAGGTTATTCCAGTGGCTTCCCCATCCCGTAGCGGCGTATTCTCCGATTCCATGGACGATGCCTTGGCCCGTTTTAGCGAGAGTATCTCGTTCGATTACCGGCTCTACAAGCACGATATCCGCGGCTCAATCGCGCACGCCACCATGCTTTGTCGGCAGGGCTTGCTGGCCCCCGACGAACTGTCGGCTATCGAACGGGAACTCAAGGCCATCGAAGCCCGTTTCGATCAGGGCGAATTCCCCTTCCGAATCGAACTCGAAGATATCCACATGCACATCGAGCATGCGCTCATCGAAGCTCTTGGGGATGTGGGACGCAAACTCCACACGGGGCGATCTCGCAACGATCAAGTCGCGACCGATCTGCGGCTGTGGGTCCGGGATGCTCTGGATCGCGTCGATCAACTGCTCATCGAACTGCAGCGAGCGTTTCTCAGTCGCTGCGATCGCGATGCGGGAGTCATCATCCCCGCCTACACGCACTTGCAACGCGCTCAGCCCGTCTTGGCATCGCATTATTGGCTTGCCTATATCGAGAAACTCGAACGAGACCGAGCACGCGTGGCCGACTGTCGACGACGAGTCAACATCAGTCCTCTCGGTGGGGCTGCCGTTGCAGGGACCAGTATTCCCATCGATCGGCACTACACTGCCGAACTGTTGGGATTTGAATCAGTAGCCGGCAACAGCATCGATATCAGCAGCGATCGAGATTTCGCCGTCGAGTCGGTCTTTGTGCTGTCCCTGATCGGCTTGCATTTGAGTGGATGGGCGGAAGAATGGATCCTGTGGTCCACCACGGAATTCGGATTCCTGAAATTGCCCCAGCGTTACTGTACCGGCAGCTCGATCATGCCGCAAAAAGTCAATCCCGATACGCTCGAGCTGACCCGAGGTAAATCGGCTCGCGTGGTCGGCAATCTGCAATCGCTTCTCGTTCTGCTAAAGGGACTGCCACTGGCCTACAATCGCGATCTGCAAGAAGACAAGCCTCCTTTGTTCGATGCGTTTGACACGGTGATGGCATGCTTGGAAATGGCCGCTCCCATCGTGAGAGATTCCGAGTTGCAAGCGGAATCGATTTCATCTCGCATGGACCAAGGATACCTCGATGCGACCGCATTGATGGAAGCTCTTATTCAACGCGGCATCCCGCAACGGACAGCGCATCATCAAGTCGGTGCACTTGTTGCAATTGCCAAGAAGCGCGGCGTTCCACTGATCGAATTGACCGATAACGAATTGCATCAAGTCGATCCGAGTTTTGATGCATCCCTGCGAAGCAGCCTATCGATCCAGGGCGCGGTCGCATCCTATCGTTCGGCAGGTTCGAGCCATCCCGAACATGTGGCCCAGCAAATCCATCGCTGGAAATCTCACTTGGAGAAGTGAGACATCGCTTTTCCAATCAGATCGCCGTAAACAAGCTCGCCCCCCTCGTGCCCGACCCATCCGACGAGGACAGCAAGTACAAGCACGCCAATCCGCCAGAAATGCCCCGGTCGTGTTCCATCGCTTTGACGATTTCGCCAACCCGCGATAACGACGACCAGACCGACGATCGCAACCGCAGATCCGATCCAGCGATGTAGGAAGATACTCGCTTCTTCCTCCGATGAGCTGGAGGACATCATCTTGGTCCAGTCTCCATAACCTCGACTTTCCGCAAACGACCAGCCGAGCACTGCTGTGACAATCGAAAATAGAAATCCAAGGACCAAGCAATTGAATGCGAACTGCGCATAACGATCGCCGAGTACATAGGAAAGAAGGACACTCCCTGCCGAAATAATGATAAGTGCAATCGGAAAATGGACGATCGCAGGATGCAGATACCCAATGGCGCGGTACCACGCGGGGGACCCATCCGCAACTTCGTTCACCGCAACAGGGGTGGGCTTGTCGGCAATAGTCGCTCCCTCCGGCCAATCGGCTCCCTCGTCCATCCACAGTTTCAGGATCGCCAATTCTCCGGTTGGCAAGGGACCATCGGGAGGCATTCGCAAACTTGGCTCCGAAAGAGTAGCGGCAGGTGCAACCAGGTAATCCGTCCAGAGTGAACTGTCAGCCGCAGAGCCTGCGGTGACGAAGCCCATGACCGCTTCTCGATCGCCCACGACAAAACCATTCTTTGCTTTCTCTCCCTCGTGGCACTCCGCGCATCGCTTCAAGAGGATCGGTGCGACGACTCGTGAAAAATCAATCACTTTGCCTCCAGGAGCCGGTGCCTGCTGGGTTGGCTCTTTCCCGGCCTGCTCTTGGCCGTGCGTGGGGAAGCTTGCAAGGAATCCAAGAAATAGCGAACCCACCCAAGAGATGAGTCCAAGCGTTTTGTAACTTCGGTGCAGCATGTTGTTAATTTTCGGTGATCCCAGCACTTCAAGTAGACAACTACTCGCTCAGACGGCGTTTGGAAAACATCCACTCATAGAGTTCTGGGTTGGAATAAGTGGCGGACCAACTGTCGTGTTCGGCGTCTGGATATTCGGTGTATCGAATATCTGAACCAACTTTTTGTAGGGCTGCGACCATTTCTTGGGAACGCATTGGTTTCACGACCCTATCTTTAGCACCGTGAAAACACCAGATCGGTAACTTTTTGAAACGGTCCACCGTCTTGGGGTCTCCACCGCCGCAAATAGGAGCCGCCGCGGCAAAAAATCCTGGGTAACGTGCGATTGCATCCCATGTTCCATAGCCACCCATCGATAGGCCAGTGATGTAAACCCGATCGTTATCGACCCCGGCATTTTCGATCATCTCGTCGAGCAGTTCTTTGATGCTCTGCATCGAATCGCTCGCGGACTCGGGTAACGCACTCGACTCCTTGGACCAATCGACCTCGGACCATTTCTTCTCTTTAGGGCATTGAGGGATCACGATGTACGCAGGATATTTCGCCCGGCGTGCGGGGTCTGCGAAATCTTTCGCGGCATGTTTGAGCGTGACGGTGTTGTCGTCACCTCGTTCTCCCGCACCGTGCAAGAACAGAACCAGCGGGTACTTTTTGCCCGGCTGATATCCCAACGGCTTGATCAGCCGGTACTTCAAGGGTACTCCATTGGTACCCACGAACTCTCTGGGTTCAAAGGCCTTGATAGGATCGGACGGCGGAGCGTTATTTGCATTGGGTTCCTGGGCCGTCGCCCCCTCCATGCAGAGAAACAAAAAGGCTAGGAGAATTGCTAGCAAAATACAGGATCGTTTCATAAGGGTGCCTTCCAATGCGAACATGGCCGAGCCGTGAAGAAACAAACAAAAACGGAGGTGGGAAGGGAATGGGTGGGAGTTGCCTGTGTCTGACACGTCGAATGACACTCCCTAGTATAGTCGACGATTCCCGCTTGCGGGATGTGGAACGCTTCTCGGATTTCAGTGGGCGCGGTAATCTATCGGTTTGTCAATGATGCGAGAACCCTTTGCCTGAAAACTGTTGACCGAAGAGAGTACGGATGCCGCAGATACGCAAGCTGCCTGTAGGACTAGTGAACAAGATCGCTGCCGGGGAAGTGATCGAGCGCCCCGCGAGCGTCGTCAAGGAACTACTGGAGAACAGCATCGACGCGGGAGCCCAGCAAGTCGAAATCGCCATCGATGGCGGCGGCACCGATCTGATCCGTATCACCGACAACGGGTGCGGCATCGACGCTGACCAACTCGAGCTGGCACTCGCTCCGCATGCTACGAGCAAGCTGGCCAGCAGCGATGACTTATTCGATGTGCGCACATTAGGTTTTCGCGGTGAGGCCTTGGCATCGATCGCCGAGGTGAGTCACTTGACCCTGCGCAGCCGTACCGCATCGTCCGACAGCGGCTATGAACTGCGCTGCGAGGGTGGAACCCTTGAGCCGATCAAACCGTGCGCGACGAACGTCGGAACCTCGATCGAGGTACGGCATTTGTTTTTCAACACACCGGTTCGCCGCAAGTTTCTCAAAGCACCGCAGACCGAAATGGCGCACGTGGTCGATGCCTTTGCACGTATCGCATTGGCATTCCCATCGGTTCACATGACCCTGACCAGCAACGATCGACTGCTGCATGACTTGCCACCGACCGAGCGATGGGTCGAGCGGATCCGCGCGTTCTACGGTGATGAAATCGGCGATGCCTTGATCCCGGTCGAACATGCAGACGACCACGTTCGCATTCGAGGTTACGTTGCGGATCCGAGCGTATCGCGCACCAACAACCGCTTGCAGTTCCTGTTCCTCAATGGCCGATACATTCGCGATCGCTCTTTGCAACATGCTCTTGGCGAAGCCTATCGCGGTCTGCTGATGGTGGGGCGATTGCCGATATGTTTTCTGCAACTGGAACTCGACCCGAAGGCGATCGACGTCAACGTGCATCCTACCAAGATCGAAGTTCGGTTCGCGGATAGCGGGGCACTCTATAGCCGATTGCTCAATGCGCTACGGCACAAGTTCTTGACGACCGATCTTGTGGCCAAGGCCGCAGTGCCGGACCGCGAACCTTCAACGCTTGTGGGTGCAGGCGCGGCGTCCATCGAACCGGTCGATCGGAGCGCTTCGGGTACGGAACTGATGACGTGGGCGCGGCAACAGAGCCATGCGCTCCCGGCCGCTCGCGATATTCATTTCGATCCCGTCGATCCCCGTCGCGTCCCCGACTTCCGGCCCTTTCCCAATTTCGGAGGACGAACCGATCCGTTCGTCGATCCGACGAACAACGCTGCAAGTGGAGTCACCACACCTACAAGTACCCCGGCAAGCCCTACCGATCCGTTGCTTGGCAATTCGGTTGCCACCGGATGCCAGATCCTGCAAACCTACCTCGTCACCGAGGACGAGGACGGCATGGTAATCATCGACCAGCATGCTCTGCACGAACGGATCATGTTCGAGCAGATCAAGGCCAAGGTATTATCCAAATCGCTGGAGCGACAGCGGCTGCTGGTTCCCGAGACAGTGCAACTCGCTCCCAGCGAAGCGGCGATTGCGATCGAGGCCAAGGAGATGCTTTCAGAAATTGGCATCGAAATTGAACCGTTCGGAGGGGATACCGTGCTGATCTCCTCCTACCCATCGTTCCTGGCCAAAATGTCCCCGGCGGAGATGCTCAAGCAGATTCTCGACACGCTCATCAGCGGCGGCAAAAAGGTCAATCCGCAGGATCTGCTCGACAACGTCATGAACATGATGGCGTGCAAGGCGGCGGTGAAGGCGGGGGATCGTTTATCGCCGCAGGAGATCAGTGCGTTGCTCGAGCAACGTCACTTGTATCGCGACACCCACCACTGCCCCCACGGTCGCCCGACCGCGCTGGTCTTCTCGCGGCAGCAACTCGATAAAATGTTCAAGCGGAATTAGGGTTCTTCCCCTAATTCCCATTCCCCCTCGCTCCGCTTTCCGCCATGGCGGACTTTCAGCACGAAGATCGCTTTAATTTACGTGCCACCCACTTATTTGACATGCCCTTCCCTTTTTGCTATCTTGGTCGGCCGAGGAGAACCTGTTATGCCTAGACCCTTGCGTTCCGAACTGTTTGATCCCAATGAAGTCTGTATCGTCCACTGCATCCAACGCTGTGTCCGACGCGCGTTCTTGGCAGGCCAGGACCCCCTCTCAGGTA
>JAGWWZ010000028.1 GCA_018970165.1 Planctomycetota bacterium
CACGATCTGGAGTTTGCATAGAGTTTTCATGATTGATCTAAGAAGCGATACCGTCACCCGTCCTACCCCCGCCATGAGACAGGCAATGATGACTGCTTCAGTGGGTGACGATGTCATCGACATCGACCCGACTGTTGTGAGACTGCAGGAGCGGACCGCCGATTTGTTGGGAAAAGAAGGGGCGATTTTCATGCCCAGCGGAACCATGACCAATCAGATAGCTTTGAGGATTCACTGCAGTCCTGGCGACGAATTCCTGTGCGAGTCGGATTGCCATATCTACAACTACGAGCAAGGAGCATTCGCTCAGCTGAGTGGGTTGGTAGCGCGTACGATTCAAGGGAAATGCGGGGTATTCGACCAGGAGCAACTCGATGGCATGGTTCGCCCCGAGAACGATCACATGGTGCGAACCCGTTTGCTATGTTTAGAAAACACGTCCAATCGCGGGGGAGGATCGGTATTTCCTCACGCAAAAGTAATGTCGATCAGTCGATGGGCAAAAGAACATGGATTAATGTTGCATCTCGACGGAGCTCGCCTTTTCAACGCTGCCATCGCATCAGGAATCAGCCTCAGGGAGCTATCGGCACCTTTCGATTCGGTTAGCGTTTGCTTTAGCAAGGGTCTAGGCGCTCCGGTAGGCTCGTGTTTGGTGGGTTGCAAAGAGTTTGTTGCTCGGGCCCGAAGGGCACGGAAGTTATTCGGGGGAGGCATGCGACAAGCGGGTATCGTCGCGGCAGGTGCGCTATACGCACTGGATCATCACATCGAGCGACTCGCAGAGGATCACGCTCATGCCAAAGTTTTAGCAGAGGCCGTCCGCTCCGTCCCAGGCCTGCGACTGCTGGACGATCAAGTCGAAACCAACATCGTGATCTTCAAAATCGATGCGGCTTTGGGTACCGCGTCGAATTTTGCGAGCAAGTTGCTCGATCGGGGAGTGCAGGTTCTCGCCTTCGGGCCTCAAAGCATTCGGATGGTGACGCACCTGGATGTTGACCGGCAACAAATCGATGAAGCATGCCAGGCTATCACTATCGTAGGAGAATCAGTTGCGACCGCCTGATGGTTCGACTGGCTCAGGGATCAAGTATCCCGTCCCATGATCACCAAGCACATGTCATCTTCTTGTTCGCAACCGACGATATGCTGTAAGACCTCGGCAATCACCTGGTCTCCCGCCTTCTGTACATTCCCCTTTGCATTTTCGATAGCCTCTCGCACTCGGGCGATTGAGTACTGTTGTCCCTCGGCGTTGGGGGCTTCAAAAATACCATCCGTGTACAAAGTCAGGCTTTCGCCGAGCAAGAGTTCCGTTTCGCAGGAATCAAATTCGATATCGGACATGATTCCCAGCGGAGGTCCACCGATCTCGGACCCGGGCTCGGTGATGCCTCCATCCTTGTCGAACTTGATCGGCGGCATGTGCCCTGCGATGACAATCGTCGCGCGATGGGTGGCTTTGTCCAGGATCATCGCGGTCATCGTGATGAATCGTTCTGCCTCGAGCGCCGTGATACGATCGTTCAAGTGAGCCATGGCTTTGCGAGGATCGACAATAGAGCCGAAGGCGAAACGAGTTTCCGCTGACAGTTTGGCCATGAACATCGCTGCGGCGACTCCGTGACCGACTACGTCAGCTAGAATGACAGCAAGGCGGTTGCCATCAAGTTCCAAAAAGTCAAAATAATCACCGCCGATCTGCTGTGCCGGGTTGTAGTACTTGAAGAATGAATAGCCCGGGACTTTGGGAAGTTCCTTGGGGAGAAACGCCAACTGTACCTGCTTGGCCAGTTCAAGATCCTGCTCAACTAATTTCTGTTCAACAACCCTTTCGTGCAATTGCGCATTCTCGATCGCAATTCCAGCCTGATTGGCAACGGCGATCAGAATCTCCAAGTCCTTTTGTTCAAACCCACCCTTCTGTTGAAGACTGTCGATTTGAATGGCCCCGATCGGTTCCCCCTCGCTGTTCAGAAGCGGCGCGATGATCATCGATCGGATCCGGAAATCAGCCATGCTCTGACTTCCATCGAACCGTTGATCGGAACTCGCATCCAATGAGATGATCGCCTCCTTGGTTTGCATCACTTCACGCAGCACCGTACGGGATACGCGGATCAACTCTTCTTGATCAGGACGCCTTGTCTTTGTCCATCGCGGGGCAAGCGCTCCCGTTTCGTCCTTGAGTATGATGAATCCCCGGTCAGCTTGAATGAAGATCGTGAACAGCGAATCCAAAACCTTCGGGAGAACTCGGTCCAGCTCAACCGTCTTGCCTAGACTTTGCATAATCTCGAGGATTGCTGACAGCTTCATTTCCGCCGATGCGGTCAACTGAATCCCGAACTGGCTTCCCGACCTGGCATCGAGCTTTACTGTCTGAACGTACGAGCCATCTTCCTCTTCTTCATCATCGACAAAAATGATGCCCATGCCAGAACTGCGCTCGTCTTGACCGGGAACCTTGATATCGGATGGCTGAATATCGTCGTAGTAGGCCAATTCGATATCGCATATGCGGACCATGTCGCCGTTGTGAAGCGGTGCGCGTCCTTGTATAAGCGTTCCGTTAACAATGGTTCCATTGCGACTATTCATGTCCTCGATCGCGTAACCTGCGGGGACCTTAATCGCTTTGGCGTGCTGGCGAGAAACGGAACTGTCCTCGAGCACGATATCGCATTCCGGGTGGCGTCCAAGAACGTACTGATCGCGGGTCAGTGTAATGCGTTGGCCCATGGAAGGGCCGGTGATGGTTTCAAAGTACGGCATGTGGCTGGGTTGTCGGGCAGCTAGGAACTAAATGTTCGGGCATCGATTCCGAAGATAACTCTCGCACCAGACCGAATATCATACCGTTTTCCGATTTAGACTGGGAGTCCTCGTGGCGGGGACGTTTTCAGTTTCAGACTCGATGGCAATTTGTCGCTCTCGAGCTTTCGCTCCCCGAAAAACGCAATTTTTCTGTAAACTTCCGGTATGAGTACTTCGACGTCGGACTCGAAATCTCAGGAACGTCGCTCCGTACGCTTCTGGTCTATCTTTATCCTTGCCCTGATGGCCATCAACCTTTCGGTGGCCCTCGTTGCGATCGTTATCGCAGTTGGGGATCCATCGTTTAAGCCGGTCCCCTCCTATGGGGAAAATGCTGTCGACTGGGAGACGCAGAAGAAATTGCAAGCGAAATCTGATTCTCTCGGTTGGACCGCAAGCCTGAATCGCAACCCTGCACGCAAAGAAGTCCTCGTTTCGATTATCGATCGAGTTGGAGACCCGGTCTCCGGGATGTCGGGAACTCTCCGAGCTCACCACTTCACTCGCGCCAGTGAATCTGTCACCGTGCCGGTAGTCGAGTCGAAAACCGAGCCAGGACGTTACAAAGCCGATATCGATGTCTCAAAGGACGGCCGCTGGCAAGTTACACTGAGACTGATGCGAGGTGAGGACGAAGTATTTTTTTGGGACCATGATGTGGAGTGGTACCACTGACGTTATGGGAATGGGGCACGGCTGTCATCGTCGCATCATTGCTCGGGTCCGGCCATTGCGTGGGGATGTGCGGTCCATTTGCCGTTCTTGCAACCAGTACTCCATCGACCGGAACCCGATCGAGCCAAGCCAACTGGACGCTTCGATTGACGACCTTGGCGAGTTATCACATAGGCCGACTTGCAACCTATCTGATGTTGGGTGCCCTCATGGGCGGGCTAGGAAATGTCGCTGACGGTCTAGCGGTTGGCTCGGGATGGGCTCCGATTGCCGCTCGTTGGGTGGGAGGTCTGATGGTGGTGATGGGCTTGGCCATCCTCGTGAAATGGTGGCGTGGTCGCCCGGGGTTGGTCCAGCATGCGGGCTGGGTTGCTCGTTGGACTCAAGGGATACTTCAGGTTCGCAAGCGATGGCGCGTTCGCAGCGCTTCGGGTGCCGCCTTTTCTTGGGGATTGATCAGCACATGGCTTCCCTGCGGATGGCTTTATGTATTTGCAATCGCTGCCGCAGGTGCCGGAGGTGTGGCCTGGGGAATGCTGTTGATGACTGCCTTTTGGGTCGGCACGCTCCCCCTTCTCTCAATGGTTCCGTTGGGAGCTTGGTGGATCACGGGACGAGTGCTTTCAGATGAGGCTGCAACAGAGGAGAACCCGCATGTAAAGCCGATTGGCTGGAACGCCAGACTCAAAAGCTTAGTCACTTCGGTGCAGTCGCTTGTTCAACCGGCAGCAGCATGTATTCTGATCGCTTTCGGCGTGTTGACAGCCACCGGCAGGGCCGAGATTTCGCTCGCGAATCTCAAGGCACCTGATTCGAATGCGGCTCAAATCGCCCCGAGCGAGCGATTGAAGGAAGCAACCGACCAGCCACTGCCATGTGCCAAGCGGACGAAGCAAGCTCCAACTCCGAGGAGAGCGATGGTGGCGACGACGAGTGAACCCGATCGCTTGTCTTCGACACTCTCTTCCGGTCGTCCGTTGACACAACCCTGCTCGCACTGTGGACTTCCGACATGCACGGATGATCCCGCAGCGTTCATGGATACTTCATCTCGAATCTTATGTTGCCATGGATGCATGGGTGCGTACGCTTTGATTCACGAGTGCGGACTGCAAGACTTCTATGCCCTGCGAGATCAATCCCACTCGGAAATATCACTGGTAAAGAGTGTGCGCAAGCAGCACGTGTTGAACGATCTGGAGGCTGCAGGCGTACCGGTCGAGACATTTTCAGATGGCTTGTGCCGCGTCCAGTTGGCGGTCGATGGCTTGCACTGTGCAGCCTGCAGTTGGTTGATTGAAAAGATGCGGGGGACTGTGCCGGGCTTAAAATCCGCACGAGTCAGAATGAGCGACGGGACGCTCGACATGGTCTACGATCCGCAAGTGACCAATGCTGCAAATGTTGCCGAACGATTAGGAAGATTAGGATATGTCCTGTCGCCGATCGATTCCCATGATGATTGCGAGTCTGCGGATCGAATGTTGCAACGCGATCACTGGATCGGGATGGCAACATCCTTTTTCCTCGCGGCCAACGCGGTGTGGATCGGTATTTCTCTCTACGCCGGAGAAGCCCATCTTTATTCCAGGCAATCAACTCGAATCGATCGTGCGACTGGTCGACGCCTCGAAAAGTGCCGTCCGGGGCATTCGCGCTTGTTTTGCAGCTTCGCTCCTCTACAACACCATCACCATTTCTTTAGCAAGCAGTGGCTGGATTCATCCGCTGATCGCGGCTTTATTCATGCCGCTGAGTGGGATCACCGTCCTGACGATGGCGTTGTTGGTCCGCACATTCAAGACCAGCACCCATCCTAGTAAGCAGGGTGCATGATAAGTGTTTTATACATCGCACTACCGTTGGCGATTCTCCTAGGGAGTGCTGAACTGGTGGCGTGCTGGTACTGCATACGACGCGGCCAGTACGACGACTTGGAATCCCCCGCGGTTCGAATGCTGATCGACGAGGAACCGGAGCAAAAGATAGACTCAGCGGATGCTGGATGCCGAGCAACAAAGTCCAGAAACCCCGCGGATTCGTTGGGATTTCGTGCCTAGTGCCCCCGCAAGGACTCGAACCTTGGACCCGCTGATTAAGAGTCAGCTGCTCTACCGACTGAGCTACAAGGGCTACATCGGTCTGTAATGTACCGCTCCCCCGATGGCTTGCAAGGGCCAAAAGGAACGGGCAAGTTGCGAAAAATAGGCTAGCCCAGGTTGACCGGAAGGGCTGTCTTTGCCGATACTTGCGGATAGTCCGGCCCTCGAACCGTTTTTCAACACAGGGGAAGGGAGAATTTGTTTCTACTAAACAAGGAGTAAAGCGATCGAACGCATTCAGACTCGGGTCAATAATCAAATCCGCATCTCACCTCTACGCGTGATTGGCCCTGATGGAACTCAGCTAGGAGTCATTACTGTCGAAGACGCGCTCGGCCGAGCGCGGGAAGCTGGCTTGGATTTGGTGGAGGTTGCACCCAACGAACGTCCCCCCGTCTGCCGAATCATGGACTTCGGTAAGTACAAGTACGAGAAGAACAAGAAGTCAGGTCACAAGACTCATCAAACCAAAACCAAAGAGATTCGGCTCCGACCCAAGACCGGAGACCATGACGTAGAAACCAAAGTGAGGCAGGCGATCGGCTTCCTCAAGCACAAGGACAAGGTTCAAGTCACCGTCATGTTTCGCGGGCGTGAGATGGCTCACGTCGATGAAGGCAAACGAGTCATGGAGCATGTGCTCAACGATCTTGCTGAGTTCTCAAAGATCGAACAACCACCGCTTCAGCAAGGCAAGAAGATCATTGCCATGCTCGCTCCGAAGTAGGCACCGTTTCTATGAAATTGGTTCGCTTCAGCAGATCCGATCAGACCGTTGGTTGGGGATTGCAAACCGAGCACGGAGTGCAGGATATCTTCGCCGCCGATCCTTCGTTGCCCGGATCGATGGTGGAACTGATTGCAAAGTGGTCCATGTATGAATCGCGAGTAGCGAGCCTTGGCAAGAAGCTTGGTTCGGTTCAAGAGCCCTTGCAATTGCTCTGTCCGATCGATCGTCCGGGAAAGATTCTCTGTATCGGTCTTAACTACCGCGATCACGCAATCGAGACCAAGGCTTCGATTCCCACTGAACCGGTGGTTTTCTGCAAGATGCCCACTGCGATGATCGGCCCCTTGGACGCGATTCGCCTGCCTACAGTCAGCAACCAAGTTGACTACGAAGCCGAATTGGTGGTGGTGATCGGGCAACGCATCAAGCATGCGACACCGATTCAAGCTGCGCAGGCGATCTTTGGCTACACCGTGGGGCATGATGTATCGGCTCGCGACTGGCAGAAAGGAAAGCCCGGCAACCAGTGGTTTTTGGGCAAGTCGTTTGACACCTTCGCTCCGCTAGGCCCCGCGATCACCGTTGCCAGTTCCATCCCAGATCCCAGTCGACTCCGTATTCAATGCTGGATCAACGGCCAGTCCATGCAGGACTCCAACACGCGTGAACTGATATTCCCGCCGGCTTATTTGGTCGAATATCTATCTCAAGTGATGACGCTCGAGCCGGGCGATGTGATCTACACGGGCACACCTTCCGGGGTCGGCGTAGCCCGGACTCCCCCGCGATTTCTTAAGGTAGGTGATACCGTCGAAATCGAAATCGAATCGATAGGAAGATTAGTTAATTCCTGCATTGCGGATACCTAGATACGATCTTCCGACCTACGCGGACGCGATGGCATCGAGTATGATGCGTTAGCGATTGTTCGCCCCCCTGCCCCCCCACCCAATCGTTGACTCAACTGTGGAATACGCACGCATCGATCCGCTCAAACCGCGAGAAACGCGATCTTCACTCGCTGATTCTATCGCTATCGTCGCTTTGAGAATTATCTTTATTCTCGCAGCTGCCAGTGTCGGGGCGTCGCTTGCGCAGTCTTCATTGTCTCGACTGACCGAGGGAACGCAAACGCTCTCTTCTGTAGCTCCCTACTTGATCTTCAGCGGCGTCCTGCTGATCGCTTTCGCAGTCATCGCCCTCGACATGATTTTTCCAAGGAAGCGAATCGAAGTTATCTCGGCGATTTACTTCGGATTGCTTATCGGTGTGATTTTCACCAATCTGCTCAACTTGGCACTCGAGCCATTTCTCGCGGGAGCACCCTTCGCATCCTACGTGGGGCTCGGAATCCTGATCGTCATGTGCTACGCCTGCGTAAGCCTGTTATTACAGACCAAAGACGATTTTCGTTTCGTGATCCCCTACGTCGAATTCGCTCGGGACTTCAAAGGGATCAAGCCTTTGGTTCTCGATACCAGTAGTGTGATCGATGGTCGACTCGCCGAGTTGGTGGAAACCAATATCCTCGATAGCCGCTTGGTCATGCCTCGCTTCGTTTTGATGGAACTGCAGTCGATTGCCGACAGTTCAGACAAACTCAAGCGAGTCCGCGGACGGCGAGGTCTGGATATTCTCAATCGTTTGCGAGGCAATGACAAAGTTGACTTCCTGATGTTCGATAACGAGCTACCGGAATTCGAGGGACAACCAGTGGATATGAAATTGGTCCTGCTGGCCAAGCATCTCGATGGCAAGCTGGTCACGGGCGATTTCAACCTGAACAAGGTCGCCAAGCTTCACAATGTGGTCGTCATCGATCTGAATCAGGTTGCATCGTCCCTGCGGCCTCAATACCTTCCAGGTGAAAGCTTTCAGATTCGCATCGTCAAGCCTGGCGAAGGCCAAGACCAAGGAATCGGTTATCTCGATGATGGCACGATGGTTGTCGTCGAAGGGGGGCGAGACAAGATCAGTCAAACCGTTCAAGTCGCAGTTACGAGTACGCTGCAGACCCAGGCCGGACGGATGATATTCACCAAAGTCGAAGGCTAATACACGGAACATTCCATGGCGTTGTCGATGATCGGTTCCGCCGTGTTCATCGCTCTTCTTTTGCTATACGTCATCGTTTTGTTGTCGATCGGACGATGGTCGGCCAAAAAAGTTGATAGCTCAAACGATTATCTCTTGGCAGGACGTAGCGTCCCTCTCGGACTCTCGGTTCTTTCCCTCTTGGGCACCTGGTTCGGCTCGAGCGCCATTCTCGGTGCAACCCGAAATACCTACGAATCGGGAATGAACGGTACAGTGCTGGAGCCCTTCGCATGCGCGGCAACTCTGGCGTTCACCGGCATTTTCTTTGCTGGTCCATTGTGGACTCGTCAGGTTGCGACGGTCGCAGACCTATTCCGAGAACGGATGGGACCTTCGGCAGAATGGATCAGTTGCTTGATTCAGATTCCGACCTTCTTCTGCTGGATCGGGGCACAGTATCTGTCCATCGGCGCTTTGCTGGAAACCTATCTCGGGATGCCCACTTGGATCGGTGCCATCGTTTCCAGCATGGTCGTGTTGCTCATTTTGTGGAGCGGTGGCATGTGGGCCGTCACGTGGACCAATTCGTTTCTTGTGGCATTGTCGATCGCCAGCGTGGTGATCCTGTTCATTGGAACTGCATCGGCTGTTGGTGGAGGAGATGTGGTTTCGGGAGTCCGTGAGGTGTGGACGCAGACGCCGCGTGAACAACTGTCGTTCATTCCCGATATGCGTATGTCCACGATCTTGGGCGTGGTCGGGATCTTTTTGACGGGTCTCCTTGGGAATGTTCCGGGCCAGGATCTGCAGCAACGGGTATTGTGCGCTCGAAGCCCTCAAGTCGCGCGGTGGTCTTGTATTATCTCGAGTGTTTTGTATTTGGCGGTTGGATTGATTCCCATTTTCGTCGGGTTCGCCGCGAGGCTTCATTTAGAAGAAAAAATCACACAAGACGATGTCCAAGGAGACCAGGTTCTGCCGATCGCCGCATCGCACTTTCTGAGTGAACCCTTTGAGATCGTCCTATTGCTGGGACTCATCTCTGTGAATCTCGCGGTCGCCGCCAGCGCCACGATCTCGCAGACCACCATCCTCTCGAACAACGTTCTAGGGAGATGGTTGCGACATGAATCGGGAAATCCGATTCGCGAACGAGCCTGTGTTATCGCGGTGATGATCGGTTCACTTGTCGCCGCATTCTCCGGCGAATCGGTGATGGGACTGCTTGAGATTTCGCTTGTGATTGTGATGGTGGCTTTGTTTGTGCCGATGTGCGTCTGCTTGTTCGCCCGAACGGTCGTACCATGGACCGGAGTCGCTTCGATGCTTGCCGGATCTCTTGTGTGGGGATGCCACGTCGCGGTGGAGGAATGGTTACCGCAGGATCTTGCAAGCAGCGGGACATCCATCGGGGTGTCAGCCTTGCAGTGGTATCTAGCGGTACCGGCTGAAATCCAAGGACTATTGGCTAGCTTGATCGTCGCTACTATCCCTCTGCTCGGTTATTCACCTGGTAAGGAGAATAATGCCTGACCGCGCATTTTTCATTGCGGCACGGGTGGTTCACTGTTTGATTCTTCCGGCAATGTCCAATAAAGCAACTCTTCATCCACCGGCCAGGGTCGCAACTGGCGCTCTTGCGGGGAAAGAGACGAAATGAGGAGTTTTTGCACATCGATCAGTAACGGCAAGCAATCTCCATAATAGGAATGCCCGAGTAGATCCGTGTCGATGTCCGATGCGTCGACGGTGTCGACATCCTTGAGGACGAGCGCTCCCATGGAAGAATCCCCGGCACGCGTGCTGTCATTGAAATTTCGAGAAAGCAGTAAAGCCAAGTCGTTTTTGGAGCAATAGAGTGTTGTGCGATTCGCAGTCTTGGTCAATTTGGGGGCCAGTTGCATGCGAAACACATCGCGATCGATATCGGGCGCTGCGAGAACAATTTGATCGAAGATCTTGCCGCGTTCTCCGATTTCAGCGATCGCGCGACATGTTGCGTCGGCACCCATGCTGTGGGCGATCACATGGATGCGATCGGCGTTAACCCGTTCGGCGACGTCGATCAGAAAATCCTTGATGGCAAGATGACTAACTTCGATTTCCGCGCGATCGTAAAAATAACCGAGAACACTCGCGCGAGACGGCCAACTAAAGAAAATAGGTGCACCTTCGAATCCTAGGTCGTAGTGGATCTGAGCGGTTCGACGAGCGGCGTTTTCGAAATCTACATTGAATCCATGAATGAACACGAAACAGGATTTGTCAGATTTGGGCAAGCTCGAAATACGCGATCGCACTGCCTCAAAAAAAGCACTCTCATCCAAGATGTCGGTTCGCTGAATCACCACGTGTTCCTGTTCGTTTTCTGGTCCTAGCGTCGGTCGCTCGACGGTTCCGATCTCATGTCGAGGGGGAATCGTAACGTTGCATGTGCCGTAATGAGTAATGTTGTTTGCGTCTCGTTTAGGACCAAAAGTTGGACCGTTGTCCACTCGCCAGTATTGCTGCAGTCCGCCCACCATGGCGAATAGGGTCCAACCGATCCCCGCAAGCATGAGGGGTGTCATCAACCACTTGAAGCAACCCGACTTGCCGCTTTTGCTGTCCGGAGAATTTGCAAGAGTTGCAAAGATCGCAAAAAGAAGGAGCGAAGCCACGAACGGATAGAGGGCGATCGACTGGATCGAGATGATCGGACGCTCACTCAATTCGCGGTTGGTTCCGTAAAAGACCGTAACCAGTTTTGGTTCCGGAGCCTCCATCAGCTTGCGGACTTCATGTTTGGTTTTCTCAGCCTTACCACTCTTACCGATGACTGGTGCAACCCCCTCACTCATTTCCGGGGCCGCTTCCATCCGTGCCTCAGCAACTGCGTACCTCGTCGAAGTGGCTTGGGAATAAACAATATCCGCAAGCAGTTCCACCACCAAAGGAAGTCGGGTGTGTCCGGCTTTCCATGCTTCGATCAAGCCGGGCAAAGCTAATATTCCGTCTTGCTCAAGCCGATGCGCCGTGAGCAATGCGACGTAATCGTTTGGGTCAGCCAGCAACTCTATCTTGGCTCTTAAGGATTCCATCTCGGCTTGGTCGATGGGACTCGCCAGTTGTTCAAGACCTGCAATAGCGGCGTTTCGAGCTTTTGGATCCTGGCTTTCGAGAAACTCAACCAACAGATCATGAATCACCCACTCCAGTTCATGTTCGTTGCGCAACTCAGTCGCCGCTTGCTGCTGAACTTCCGGAAACTCCGATTGAAGTGCATCGACGAGTAATTGCCGTTTCTCATCGAACGGAGCGTCTTGGACTCGTCCGAGATGATCTGCGATAACGCGACCTCGCCGCTTAGGATCCGCAAGTCCGTCGCGAATGTCCTGCAAGGAAACAGCATCTCGTTTTGCAAGGGGATCGTCAGCAAAAAATCGACGAGCCCAATCGGGATCCTCAGGGGGAGCGGGTTCCTGGCCATCGCAAAAAGTCATGCATGCCAGGACTACGCTCGCAACCATGAAAAAGAGACGGGGGTATTTAGCGATCGGAGGCGAGTAAAGAAATGTCATACAAGCTCAGTATTTCATCCTGATAAGAGCATCGAAAGATCCCTTTTTTGCATCGCGAACGGTGATACGCATGATCTGAGGGGAAGCCTTGATCTCGCGCACGACCGACTCCGTGTCGGGGGTCGGTTTGCCGTTGACTGCGACTACCACTTGCTGAGGTTGAAGGGAAGCAAAACGTTCCTCGCGAATAAGAAATACACCGGTAGCAGGCGAATTCGGTGTCACTTCGATGATCACAGAGCCACGTCCGGGGAAATCGCGCACAATGATTCCCGATCTTGGGCCCTCGGCAGGTGGCATACCTGGATAGGTGAATGGAAAGATGCTTTGCTCGGTCTGGATCGGCGCCCCTTTGGCGATCGAAGCTCCCTTGGGATAGTAATCGTGGAATGACTTGTGAACCATCAGGCCAACGGACCGGACCATCTCGTCCCAGTTGCGAGGTTTGTTCTTTTCCTGAGAGTTCCACTTCACCCAAGCCAACGTGAAAATGGACCCGAACGAATCTGGTGGTCCTTCCTTGATCGGGGCGAAAAAAGAACTCTGCCCTGGGCTGGAGCTATTGATGTCGACAACTCCCTCTGTTTCGAAGAAAAGTTTCTTGAACAAAGGAGTCGGACTCCTGGGCCTTTCAACATGAATGTAGGGTGCGGCGTAGAGATAACCGTCGCTTCGCGTATTGCAACAGTCGGTGATCAGGGCGACCATCTTCCCGTTTTTACGAACGAGCGCGTCGAGTAGATCTTTGCGATAGAGCTTGCCTTGGGCCAGCGCCAGGTAATGTCCCTGGTCATCGGCCGAACCATGGCCGGTGAAATAGAAGAGGATGGCGTCACCTGACTTTGCCTCTATTCGCGAGACGGCATCGAGCAGATTTGCGGGCGAACTGTCCTGATCCTCCTCGATTTCGAGGCGGATCAGATGGACCCGAGATTCAGGCATGTTCTCCGAGATCGAAGTAGAAACATGGGTGAGATCCATTGCGACCGAACCAGTATATTTTCCCCATTGAGCGGATGGAGACACATCCCCGACCAAGATCGCATGAAGAGTTTGTGCGTGCGTATCACGGTCACACAAACAAACGAATAGAGCAAACGAAAGTAAGCTGAGAACAAAACGCATATTACATCCCCCTCATGGTCTTGAGTGCGCGACGCGAAGAATCATTGCTGGGATCGACGAACATGTCAGGTGCGGGCTTGCTCGGATAAATCGCACGTTCGGCTGGGTAGAAATACTTGGGTTTGGCCACAAACGCGGGAACGCCGAGATTCGCTTCAAAGAGTTCCTTGGCTCGCTTGCGACCAAATTCGAACTCCTGTTCACCGGTCAAATCACGTACCTCGATATGGCTCTCGAACTCATAGTCGGGGTTCACCTCGAGATCCGACCAGTACTCGCTCAGAAATGCGACTTCTTCGCAATCCGCAAGGAGCCAGTTCTTGAGTAAGATGCGTGCGACCAGCGGATTGTGTCGCCATCCCGTTCCCAGGACGCGTATGCCTGGCAACATGCGTCGGACATCCTGTGCGGGCATGGAAATGATATAGCCACCGGTGTACGAGCGCTGAGCAATGGTCGAGGAAAAGGGATGCGTTGCACTGGGCAAAAGCTTCCCCGGTTCCCGCTCTACCACGGCCGGAAAATAAGAAGGTTCTGCTACGGAAGCGAGAACCGCCGTCGCAACGTCGTTTGCATTGGTCATCAACCGTAAATCGGCGGTGCGTTCTTCTTCGGGAATACGACTAAGAAGTGCATACATCGAGGGATCAACGAAGAATGTAACCGCCTTGCCGATGCGGCGCGTCGGGCCCAAGATCAACTTGGGATGATCCTTTGCGAAACGGTCTGGGTGCGACTTGTAGTATTCGTAGACCTCGGGGCGCCACGATACATCCATATTGCTAGAGTCGAATTCCTTGAGGTGACCAGGGGAAACTTGTCCATTGGGATTGCGATCTTCGAGTACTTCTTTGTTCGCCGCGACAATCAGACAAGGGAAACGGGGTTTTGCCTGGCTACGACGCACGATCTCTTCCAGGGATGTTGCATCCTGCCACCGTTGAACTCCCAAAGCAAAGGCGATGTACTCACGAACCTCCCAGTGGGAAATCTCTGTGGATTGCCCTCGAGTCACTTTCGAAATTTTATTGTTGACATCCTCCATGTTGCGAATCGAGTCGCGATTGCCGTACTTCAGACGTTCCTCGCAATGTTTCACATTCGCATCGGTGAAACCAAAACAACAAAAGAAAGCTGCGGGAATACTGCCACTACTATTCCCCGACACGATGACGCGGTTATTGCGCAGAGCGGGAAATCGTTCGTACGCTTCGTGAAGAACTCCAGCATCGTAGGGGAGGCAGGAACCCTTGCCTTGAAAACAGAGCATCAATTCCATCTCGGAATAGTATTTCTGAAATTCCGATTCCTGATCGGTTGCCTTTTCCTGGGCAGCAAGTGGGGAGATGCTTGTGAACAGAAACCCTATTGAAGCTACAACTGCGCAATAAACCCAATTAAGCCCGTAAACCCAATTCAGAGAAGAAGCCAAAACACCATTACTACAGCTCACCCTAGAGAACCCTGTTCGATGAATCATCGCGAACCTCCCTTGCTTGGCAGTTCGATGGGCTTAGACCGAGGCTCGGTATGAAACGCTAGGCCTGCTGTAAGCCAGCCTTCGCGTGCTTGAAGATGCTCGAGCGAGACGTATTGTTGCCACAACGACGGTCGAAATCGAGGAATTGGAGAAACGGACTCCGGCAGGAAACGAGCAAGCAGTCCGATCCAGGCTTGCCGCTGGGAGCTGGTCAGGTTTCCAGCAAGTTCGATCTCATCTCGCACGATTTCAATCCCTGTTGATGACACATTCAATCGATACCGAACCGTCGCGGTGCAGGGAGCGCCTATCGGAGACCCATCATCCAATTTGCCGTCCGCGAATCGCAATACGAACTCAGCGGTATGGTCCCCGAAATGAAACGCAGATGCTGTGGTGGAATCCAACGTGACCGAGGAGGGGATATGAGCGACGGTCGGAAGCTCCCATGGCTCATCGGTCAATTTGAGTTGAACTTGCCATACTCCGCGAATGGTTGCCTCGTCCAGGGTCTTCCCTCGCAAGCTTTCCAGAATATTCCTGATAGCCGACTCATGCACCATAGCGATCCAATCGAGTTTGCGCTCCAAATCGGGCTGCAAACTCGGCGGCCGTGTAAGCGATCCCAATTGCTCGGGAAGGGCGTAGAGCGATCGACTCTGCAGATAGATTGGATCTGAGGAAAGCCATACGTGTGGCGCGAAGTCTAGCGACTCTAAACGGGACCAAACATTGTTATTGAGTATCGCGTTTACCTTGTTAGCTAGTTTGAATCCCTCCTCGGAAGCTTTCTCGCTTGATTGCTTTTCGATTTGCGACGAGAGATTGGCGTCCTGCTCAGCTAGCTTGTCCTTTGCGATTCGAGACAGCAACCTTCGCAAAATATGTGACTTGTTCAGCAGACCTTCAAGACGAACGGACTGAAGTTGCGATGCCAAACGCACGTCGACTTGAGGTTCGCCTCGTTCCACGCTTCTTTCCGTCAATTGCAACGGTTGGGTGGCTGAGCCGGTGGCATGGATATTCGCTTCGATGCTCGCCGAGGAACGCGTGACCTTCGCGTTGATATCGCCGTACCCAGTGACATCAACCAGGAGTGGAATCCAATGCGGGTTTTCTGGAAATCGAGTACTTACTTCGAACAGGAGGGAGCCATCTGCGGTCACGCGTGTTCGATCGCTGCAAGTTTCCGAATGCACTGGAATGTGGAACGGAATCCGGCTTTCTCGCTCCGCAACGTTTTTCTTGAGACGGAATAGAACATTCGGATGGGAAACAGTTCTCTGGATAGCGGTCAGTATCTGCGGAGACAGATTTGCGTGGTGGAGATGCTCAAAGGATCTTCGAATCTCTTCTTGATCTGGCAATGCTCCGGCGCTGATATGATTTCGCTGCGTTAGTACCGTGAAACGGTCGAGTGTTTCGCGAACTTCCGCGACCGACGATTCTGTTCCCGCCGACATGCGGCGGAATGCCTCGACCTGTTTCCTCAGTTCATCGACAAGAGTCTGGTCCGAACCGGGAACGATCCTGTGAAGTCGCTTTTCGTAAGCGGTCAAGAGTCTCGCATCGGGGCTAGGTGCATCCAGATGCTCAATCAACTCGGGAAGTTTTAGATCCAGTGCAAGGACATAACCGATCGCTGTCCGAGACAAGCGATCGAGGGTTGACTGGCACATTGCACGAGTCTGAACTCTTTGCTGCTCGAGTTGCTCGGTTTTCGTCGATTGTAGCTGGGCCCGAGCCTGCTGCAGCAGAGAGTCCAAGCTAGCCTGGAAACCGAACGATGCCTCATGATTAACACACCACGAGATCGCGATGAAAAAAACTAGCCGAAATGGATGGTGCATAGCCGATGATCCAGAAGCTGAAACACGAAGCGCAATTTCCAATGAGCAACGACCAATCCAAAACGAAAGTATACCCGATAATTGATTTTCTAGGGTGCTGTACTTCGCCTCCTGCTTGCGGCAAATCACTACTCCTTCGATTTCTTTTTCGATACCCGGCGATTATTTGAGGAAAGCCGCACAGGTCGCACTGCACAACGGAACCGGTAGATCACGATTTCGGTGCTTCTTGCATGACGAGCTTGGTACGGTCCTCCTGACCGTAGATCACCAGGACGTCCCCGACTTCGATCACGTCCGACGGGCCGGGGATGCCGGGAAGAAGGACATCATTGCGGCGAATTGCCAAAATGACGACTCCGGAATCCCACGGGCGCGAATGCCGCAGCATCTTGCCGACAAGTGGATTTCCATCTTCCACGAGATACTCAGAAACAACATAGCCATGATCGACACGAAGAAGCAGTTCGTAGTCGAGGGCTCTGACCAATCCCGCACGCGACAACGAGTAAGCGATAATTCGATCGAGCGCCTTGCGAAACCAGCGCAACCTGCCGATGTAGCTGATCACGAGTGCAATCGCTACGGCTGCGAGAATGATCATCAAGGATTCGAAGACGTTGTTCCCCTGAACGAATGTGGCAACCATGGTGGCCAATGCGGAAGTCAAGCCGATATTCCCAACAAGGATCAGATCGCGAATAATTCGACGCCGCACCGGATGATTCACCACCAACTCGGCCTCGCGTGTCGTAAAGCCTACGCCGAAGAAAGCGGAATAGCTCTGGAAGCTTGCGGTGTCGAAGCTCAGTCCTGTCATCATCAAAGCGATCGTCGCAACCTTGATCGCGAGGAACGAGAACAGAGCGATAAAAATCAGGGTGATGATGGCGGTCATGGACAGGGGGCTCCGTTCGTGCGGACATAGGTATCTGCTGATACCTAACATAACGACAACCCACCGTCAAAATGATCGTGGGGCTAGAGTATCGCCGCTGGGACGTTGAGATTGTCTGTTTCCAAACCTGGAACCTAGCTCTATGGTTTTCCATCCGGGACAGAGACGGTCAGTTTACCCCAGTAGATTCCCTTGGGATCCCCTCGCTGAGTCAGTGACTCCTCCATCGCGAGAATCGTCCGTGGTATCAGACTGCTGACCAACTCGCGATCCCCGAATCGGACCGTGATGGGTTGGTTCATATCGACCAGATCGTCCCTGAGCAGGATGTTAACTGAGGGTTGGTCCGATTGCTCGATCTCGATGGTTTGACCATCGACTTTTGCGGTTACCAGTGCACGGTCCCGTACTTCCTTGGGGTCGATGCTCAGCCAGTAGAACCGAGGCTCGACCACATCATCCTGTTTCCAGACGATCTTTTTAGGGAAACGATTGCGTGAGTACTGATGCATCCACGCGATCGCTTCTGCGTCCTGGCGATCCATCCAGTGACCTTTTCCTTCGTGTAACTTCACGAAGTGCGTATAGCCTTGCGGATCCGCTTGCTGCAAATCGGCAAGTTTGTTTTTCCAGTCCTCTGCGGTCTTGTTTCGGTTGTAGGCTCCATCGTTGGCGCCCATGTGAATGGTGAACGGCAAGTTGCGTAGTCCCAACGGTGAGGTTTCATTGGGATGGCCTGCCATCATCGATGCGGCTGCAAATCGATCTGCCATACGAGGAGCGACTTGATAAACGCCATCGCCACCCGCGGAGTAACCCATCAAGAAAACGCGGTCGGGATTTACCTCCTCGAACAAAACGAAATCTTCAATCAAGCGGTCGAAAAATGCGTCGATATGAGTTTGATGCCACAGGTCCCAAGTATCGGTCGGAGCACGCGGCGCGACATACACTCCCTCCTCGAGTTGATAAAGTCGCTTTTGGTTTTCCCACTGGGAATCGTTCACTCGCTTGGGTGCTCCGCCACCACCATGCATCGAGATGTACAGGCTACGGCCCCCTGCCGGCTTATCTCCGAACACTTTGTAGGCAAAGGGCATCTTCAGTTCGCCGATCGCCAGTTGCCTCGCCTCGAATTCCTCCTTGCGCGCTTCGCGTTGCCGTTTCTGATAATCCTCAACGAGCAGTTTCTCAGCAGCGGTCGCTTGGTCCTTGCTCAGAGGCGTTGTCGCGAATGGTTGCTCTGAGAGTGGCTTGCGCGTTGCGAGGTCTTGAACTAAGTATTCTTTCAAGCCTGCGATCGCAGCGCTTGTATCCACGGTACTGGGCATCTCTTCCGGAGTATCTGCTTTGGAATCGACAGAGGCTTCCCAGGAGATCAATCGTGGCTCTTTGCCAACTTGAAATGCATCCGACCAACGCTGCTGACCTACCTCGACCTCCACCGAGTAGCTTTCTCCCTCTTTGAGATACTGAAGCAAGTGATCGTTGGCATCGAATCTCTCGTCCTTGGTGATTCCCTCCAGCAGAACCGCTCCGGTCGCATCCTTGACGACGACCTTTGCTTGAGTTCGCGATCGCGATTTCGGATCAACGACTCGAAAGGAGATCATTTGTGTTCCCTCGGGGGGCTTGAATCCCAACTGCGTGTATCTGTCGGTGACATTGACGGCTCGGATGTAGTCGATCGACCGATCCCAGACGAGCGGAAAACGAAGCGGGGTCTTTTGAAAGCTGACTGCATAAATAGCATGTTTGGGATCATCGCGTTTAGCGGTAGATGCGCGGCCGATGAACCACGCCTGATTCAACTGGTCGCCGCTCGGTTCCGCTGCTCCGGTAAAATGCCAGCCGTTGTCCCAAACCTCAATCCAGGAGTGATTGCCGCTGTTATCCGACCAGAGCGGGGTACCGACAAAGCGGGCGGGAATACCCTGAGCGCGGCATGCATCGATCAACAGGACCGACAATCCAGTACAGGACGCCAAACCGGATTGGATCGATTCATACGGGCTTTGGTCTGCCTTGGCACGCTTGGTGGAATACTTGACATTCACCAAGGCGAACAGTTTCTGATTGAGCATTGCGGCGGCTTGATATGGAGTGGTTGCTCCATCTACTAGGGGCGCGAATCGCTCGCGGAAGTCTTTACGCCAAGGATCTCTCCGTTCATTGATGCTCGCGTACGGCAGGATGTTGTTCAGAAATATATCCTTAGGGATATTCTTTCCCCAAGGGACTTCATCAAGAGTCTTATGGGCAAGCTGAATTTCGGCGAGAAGAAAATCGGCCTTGAGCGATCGCAAATCTCGCAATGGCATATTGGCCACCAAGAACTCAGCGGACTCCTGCTCTTCGGACGTGACCGACTTTAAAAGCTTTTCGAGCTCCGGTCGGTTGTCTCCAGCTTGCTCCAACGCATTCTTTACGTCCGTGCTCCAAATGCGATTCCCTTCATCGGCAATCGTCAGGGGTGCGGCCAGTATGGCGAGGTAGAAGACAGTGCAGATTCCAACAATACGAAGGAGGGATCCGCCGTTGAGAAAAACGTCGTTGCGTGTTGGCATAGTTGATCGATCGAGAGCCCTGAGTGGATAGCAAATCAGCGTGGAGCTTTGAGTCCTTAAGGATACAGAGAACCTGCAATAACGCCAATCAATACCGTTACAGCCCGACGGATCCTGCGGCTACTAACGCCTGCTTAACCTTGCGAATTTCGTCTGGATCAGGGAGCCGTTTACCGTTGGTTTGGGATACTCCTCGCAAGGATCCATGCAACTGTTTGCATCCGGTGCTACGGAGGATTTGTCTGGCATTCGACGATGTGACACCTCCGGCGGGGAGAAACTCCATCCGATCACCGAACGCTTCCTGCCATCGTCGGAGTTGTTCGAGGGATTGAACCGCATGTTCCGCGCCGCCACTGGTCAATATTCTGCGATACCCAAGATCGATAAGCCGAGGAATGGCATACATCGGTTCGGGGACCGTATCAAAGACGCGATGGACGACCAATTCGAACCCGGACAAGTTTGCACACTGATTTGCGACCGATTCGAAAAACGCCCAGTGAAGATCGTGTCTGGGCACACTGGCTCCTACCGCCACCCCCGCGCATCCGACTTCGATCGCTTGCTCGATCTCCTCGAGCATCTGTCCAAGCTCCGAATCATCAAACAGAAAATTCCCTGGTCGACAACGGATCAGAGCAACGACAGGCACATCTGCCGCTCGGCAGATGTGAACAGATTCTCGGAGCAATTCGATTGCAGGAGTCACTCCGCCAACGTCCAGTCGCTCACTAAACTCGATTCGGTCGGCTCCTGCCTCCGCTGCAACGCGCACCCCGTCCAAGCACTCTACGCAAACCTCAAGCATTGTCGCAATTTTCCCCAACGCACACTTCGGCGCATCGATTTGTTAATACTCGTGGAATCGCTTTAGATCCTACCCTTTTTTTCGGGATTCGGAACGGTTCCATACGTCCGAGAAGCCGAATTGCCGCGGCTTATTGCTCATCAGAGTTTTCGGGTATACTTTCGGGTCCGTTTGTTGTGTATTGAAACCGATCTTTGTTCCTTCCTTTTGCTTTGTCGTACTATGGCTGCTCATTCTGCGTCCACTCAACCTGCCGTCGTCAATTTTTCTTCGGCGCCGATGTCGGTCGAACTGCGTGAGGTTCCTATTCCGGAGATCGGAGACGACGATTGCTTGATGCAAGTTGCTGCGGTGGGCGTTTGCGGAAGCGATTTGCATCAATGGGCAGGTGTTCACAGTTGGCCGGTGAACTATCCGGTGACGCTTGGTCACGAATTCGCGGGCTGTATCGTTCGAACAGGTTCTCGTGTAACGCAGTTCAAGGAAGGGGACCGCGTCTGCAGCGAAACAGCGGCGATCATTGATCCTCATTCTCCAATGACTCGCATCGGCCGTTACAACCTTGATCCCAATCGCAAGGGGTTTGGGTATGGCACCGATGGTGCGATGACTCGTTTTGTAAAGGTTCCTGCGCGGTGTCTGCATCGCGTCCCAGACAATCTTCCGCTTCGTTACGCGGCCCTGACCGAGCCGTGCTGTGTTGCGTTCAGTGCCGTAGTCACCAACGTCAATATTCTCCCGGGAGATCGCGTTGCGGTACTTGGGCCCGGGCCGATCGGATTATTGTGCGGCGCGATGGCGAGGCTTCGAGGCGCGGAAGTCGCAGTGGTCGGGCTGCCGCAGGACAGCATTCGCCTCGAGCTGGCAAGGAAACTCGGGTGCACTCCTTTGTTCAACGAACAGCTCAAGGATTGGGCCAACGAGCGGGATGGGTTGGGTTGTGAAGGGGTGGTCGATGCCGCGGGAGTCTCCGCAACACTTAAAACCGCCATGGATATCGTGCGGCCGGCAGGATGGATCAGCAAAGTGGGTTGGGGACGCGATCCGTTGGGTTTCTCCATCGATCCTTTAGTGCAGAAGAACGTGACGCTGCAAGGAAGTTTTTCCCATACTTGGGCAATTTGGGAACGGGTTCTCGTCCTGTTGGCCAGCCGCGCGCTCGATGTATCGGCCGTGGTGGGAGGTGCTTGGAGCATCGACCATTGGCACGATGCCTTTGAAACGATGCACTCGGGCAAGATCGCCAAGGCGGTGCTCGAGATCACTCCCGATCTGGCTAAATAGTCGAGGCCGGGCGATCGTATACTAAATGAGTCCCAGAAATATTCTTCACTAGATTGGTTGGCTAGCACCAACCGTGAGCATGAGCATGAAACGAATTTTAATCCAACTCGACACCGATCCCCAGCCCAGTGTTTTTGATGCGGTCGTTGCTATCGATGCCGGAGTCGATCAATTGCTGCAGTACGGGAATGTCAAACCCGAACAGGTGCGCGATCTAGTACATGGTGCGATGTACACGCGTGGCCCGAGAGACCTTCAGAACACGGCGGTCTTTGTCGGTGGCTCCAACGTCGCGCATGCTGAGCAGATTTTTTCGATCGTTCAGGAAACCATGTTCGATCCGTTCCGAGTCTCGGTGATGCTCGATTGCAATGGAGCCAACAGCACGGCCGCGGCGGCTGTATTGAACGCAGGTCGGCACGTGGAACTCGACGGAGCGACGGCGCTCGTGTTGGCCGCCACCGGCCCGGTGGGCCAGCGAGTCAGCCGCATCCTCGCCAACGAGAAATGCAAAGTCTATGTATCCTCGCGCACCCTGGACCGTTCCCAGGAATGCGTCGATCGTTTGGTAAGCGAAGGGGTCAACGAGAGCCGTCTCATCGCCATCGCTTCGCACGACCAGGCTTGGTTTGAGAAAGCACTTCATGAAGCCGATTTGATCTTTGCGTGTGGGGCAGCCGGGATTCGGCTCTTGTCTGAGGAACAGCTCCACTCGGCTAAACGGGTCAGAGTTGCGGTCGATCTCAACGCCGTTCCACCGCTCGGAATCGATGGTCTGACCATGACCGACGCAGGTGTCGAACGGAACGGTCGCATCGATTATGGGGCCTTGGGAATCGGCAGACTTAAAATGAAAATCCACAAGGCGGCGGTCGCCGCCCTCTTCGAATCGAACGAAAAAACAATGGATAGCCAAGAAATGATGACCGTCGGACGGGATATTTTGGCCCGGGAGGTCCGGTAACACTTCCCCAACGCGTCATTTGACAGTTGGGCCACTTCCAATAAGATAGGAGGAGAGAATCGGTTAGATTCACTTCCCTCCCCCCTTCCTTCCTCCTATCGCGAGCTTCTATGGGTATCGGCTGGCAGGAAATATTGATTGTCTTGGTTCTAGTCATGTTGCTCTTTGGCAGCGCAAGGCTCCCCTCCCTCATGAGGAACCTGGGGCGAAGCGCCGTTGAGTTCAAGAAGGGCATGCGAGACGACGACGATGAACCGGTTGTCGACTCGAACAAACCGTAATCGGATCGAGGTAGACCGCACGATGTTCGGAGGTATCGGTACGCCTGAATTGATTGCTTTTGGAGTCCTGGCACTGATGCTCTTTGGTGCAAGGCTTCCGGAGGTCGCCCGCAACCTCGGTAGCACCTATCGCGGCCTGAAAAAGAACGTGGACGAGTTTAAACGGGAATTTCAAGCGGTCGAAACCTATGACCCGAAACCACGATTGACCAGCCAAGTCGAAGAGCCCCCACCAATCGAGGACGACGCTCCCAAATTCACGCCGCCGCCCCAACAGGACACAGGATCGGACTGATCCGACCGTCCTCTTTCCCTCCTCCGTTAAGCCGGCGACCTCTATTGCGGCTTTCTTTCTACAGTCTTGCCTGCAAGCTATACTTTCCCATGAGGTTATGCTGCAGAAGTGCTGTTGCTTTCTGTCGGTCCCCTATTTTTCTTGGCCACCAAATTTATTGTTCCTCTTCGGAGTTTCCGATGAAAGTCACTTTGAAATACAGCTCGTTCGTTGCCTTGGGTATCATCGCTGGTGCGACGGCCCTAGCCGTGGAAAATGTTCGGCTTGGCGACCCTGCTCTTACCTCGGGCATTTCTGGGGCGGGGCCACTGAAAGTCGCTGAGATCAAAAAATTCCTCAGCGATCCCGCAAACCACGCCGAGTTGTCCGTGGATCTTCCGGAAGGTTTGGCTGCGGGCAAGGAAGCGATCTACATTCCCGCCGATAACCCACTGACTCGTGCGAAGATCGAACTGGGTCGACAACTGTATTTTGATCGTCGCTTGTCGGTCGATGGAACGGTGAGCTGTGCCGACTGCCATTCCCCATCTGCGGGCTATGGGGCCAACACTCAGTTCGGGGTGGGAGTCAAAGGCCAAACCGGCAACCGAAACTCCCCCACTTCCTTCAACCGCATTCTCAGCAAGTCCCAATTCTGGGACGGGCGAGCCAAGAGTCTGGAAGAACAGGCCGTTGGACCTATCGCCAACCCCATCGAGATGGGCAATACCCATGCAGCAGTCGTGAAGTTTGTTGCAGCAAACGAAGGCTACCGCATTCAGTTTGAAAAAGTATTCGGTGCCGCTCCGACGATCGACCATGTGGGCAAGGCAATCGCTGCCTTCGAACGAACCATTGTCACCGGGGCGAGTCCCTATGACTACTATGAGCCTCTTCGCAAATTTGAAGAAGCTTTCAAGGAAGAACTCGAAGACGTGGACAGCTTCAAGTCAGACGATCCACAGAACTACGATAAATACATCGCTCTGAAGAAACTCAGCGATGCTCATCCGATGAGCGAATCAGCGAAGCGCGGTCGCGACCTATTCTTCAGTACCAAGTCGAATTGCTCTGCTTGCCACGTCGGCGCAAACTTCTCCGACGAACTGTATCACAACCTCGGTGTAGGGATGGATGCCAAGGAGCCAGACCTCGGTCGCTACAGCCAAACCAAGATGGAGAAGGATAAGGGAGCATTCAAGACTCCGACCCTTCGCAACATCGAGCTGAACGCACCCTACATGCACGATGGAAGCCAAGAGACCCTCGAAGAAGTTGTCGAATGGTACGCCAAGGGTGGCCATCCCAATCCTTACTTGAGCGATAAGATCAAGAAGCTTGATTTGTCCGAACAGGACAAGGCTGATTTGGTTGCCTTCATGAAGGCTTTGACCGGACCGCTGCCGAAGGTCGCCGAAGCTCGCCTGCCCGAGTAGCTTCCATCGGAGCATCGAAAATGCTTCCCGAGGAATCTCTACTTCGACATCGCTGCTGTACCTGAATCGTTCGCGATTTCCTGGTACAGCGGCAAGTATCGGTAGTAGACTTCCAAGCACATGCAGGCCGTAGCCGTTGAATAAATCCGGCCTCCATAGGAACCCCAGACACAGGTAGGGTTCCATGATCCTGCATCCGGACCCTGGACAACTTGCGAACCGCACAACTGACGCTTCATCGCGTCGTTCCATCGCTCCCAAGCTGCATCGGTTGCTGCCCCGGCTCTCGTCCCATACGCCAAGTTGGTTTGGCTGCGCAATTGAAACATGGTTAGCGCCGCATAGTACCAATAGTACAAGTTTTCTTGGCTGCGCCCCGGCAAGTTGGCCAGAATCATTTCCTGGGCCTCTCTTGCGGCGCTCGCTGAGATCGGCAAATCCAGCATGCATCGCATCGCCATTGCCTCGGCGGTCATCGCGGGAGTGGCGGCAGAGATGGGGGCGGGTGCTCCCTGGGTGATATTGCGATACACGGCCAGACCGCCGTGCCGCCCGGTGCTCACCGAATCCAGAAAGCGTTGTAGCCCCAACCGATTAGGCCCAGGAATTGCGATGGCCCGACTCTTGGATGCACTGTTGAGTAGCATGGCTTGCCATCCGAATTGGCTTGTATCCCCTGGGTCATCGCTCGCGAAATCGTAACGCCATCCTCCTGTTCTAGAATTCATGGCCTGCAGGGAATATGCTGCGGCCGCTTGCAATGCGGGGAGTAGCGATGCATCGCCCGTCATTGCGTAGGCTTCGGCGATCGCAAGCCCCGCCATGCCGTGACTGTACATGCGCGCATAACGAACCGTCGGCTCCTGTCCTATTTGATTGCGGCCCGAGAGATCTCCCGATGGGAATTGCTGGGACCTCAGATACTGTAAACCTTTTTTTACGGTCTCGGCATAATATCCTTCGCGATGGGTATGCCCCGCGCCGAGGAACGCCAACAGAGCCAGTCCCGTCATTGCGGTGTCCGCTCGTTGGCCCGCATTGGACCGATATCGCCCTTCGGTTTCCGATGCAGCCCCTCGATCTATACTCCCTGCGCCGAACTGCTGAGCATTCCATGATCCATCGGGTGACTGCGAGCGTGCCAACCAAGCCAACGCGTTTTGAACAGCGGTTTCCGTATTGGCATCTCCACCGAGGCTGGCCGCATACTGAGATCGCTCAGGAGACATCCGCATTCGATACATCACCGGTACATTGGCAAGTGACGCTGCGCTACGCGCGGCTGGTGGAGGTGGCGTAGCCGCAGGAGTCGCCGGCACCACGGATGCCGGAGGAAGTGTTGGATCGATCGGCAAGTCTGCAAGGCTCAACAGTTCGCTCTCAGCGAGCATCTCCGTAAGATCCATCAGGCCTTCGATCGACGACGTTTCATCTGGGCTTGGTTCGGCTAGATGAACCGACTCCTTGGGTAACTTCGGTGCATCTACTTGTTCAGAAACGAGCCGCGACGATGCTAGTTCCCAGGGTTGTGCGGCGGGAGTGATCGCATCGACAGTTCGATCGTTTGCGGAGTGTTGATTCCTGTCCAGTGACGGGGTGGATGATTCGTCCGCTGAGGTCGCATCGGCCACTGACGTCGCATCGGCCGAGGAGGTAGTAGTGGCCGGGGAGGTAGCCATTCCTTCCCAAGCAAACGTTGCTGGCGGATCGCTAGACTGCTGGACTCCACCGTCCGAACCGGGCCCAAAGCCAGGTGAGACGATGCGAGTCCCATAGGCATACATCAGGAGCCATATATGAGCCAACACGGCGATGCCGACACATTTGGCGAGCGGTTTGGTTTGCCCCCAACGGGTCCAAGATGCGATCAGCAGACTTAGGGCGATGATCGCGAAGACAACCCCCAAGATGATCGCCCACGCACGGCTAGCGGGTGGGGCTCCGATCGTCGCGATCCACCAACCGGTGGTAATCTGGTCAACGATGTGCCCGGTGTGGTTCATGATCGCTACCGAATCGGCGCGTTGGGCATGCGCGAAGCAGTCATTGTCCAGCCGACATTTTTGACCCCTGCCCGGCTGATAGCCTCCATGACCTGCGATGCCTGCATGACGGAGCCGCTTGCATCGGCGCGCAGTTGGACTCGCACATCGGGATAGTTTTGTACCGCGGGCAGGAGCACGCTGGTCAGTTGATTCGCGTTCATCCTCTGGCCATCGAGTTCGATGCTTCCGTCGGAGTACATCGTTACAACCTTGGGAGACGGTTGAGCCGCCATCGAGGTCGGCGAGGATGCCTTGGGAAGAGTCAACTGGATCTGTCGTTCACTCTCGGAGAATCGTGTGCCAACCATGAAGAAGATGATCAGCAGAAACAGCACGTCAATCATGCTCGTGAGATTGATAGCTGGCAGTTCCTCGGAGCTCGTTTTGAGAGGCATCGTTGACTATCCTCCCTAGAATCAAGCAGCCTTGCGCGATCGGCTGCGAGAACGGCCCGAGTCGCTTTCCTGAAGACCTTCGGCACTGACCACATCGACCAATCGCTGAGCGTGATGATCCATTTCGATGATCAATCGATCGATGTGCCCAACGAAGTAGACGTACATCGCATACGCGGGGATCGCGACGAGCAGTCCTGCGGCCGTGGTCAACAGCGCCTGGCTGATTCCACCTGCAAGCATCTCCGGTCGCCCCATCGCCTGGGAAGTCGAGATGTCGTTGAAGGATTGGATCATTCCCATCACCGTACCGAGCAAACCGAGGAGCGGCGCGATGTTGCTGATCGCGCTGAGAAGACGCATATATTTTTTGAGATGGTTGCTCTCTCGCTCACCCGCATCGAGAACCGCCTGCTCCACTTCGACGGCGGATTTGCCATAGCGTTTGAGGGCCGCCATCATGATTCGCGACATGGGATTAGAATTCTTCTCGCACAATTCGATCCCTTCTTCACGATCGATTTGTTGCTGTTGCAATTGCTCGATCAATCGATTCACGAAAGGTCGTGGGATCACCCGTCCCCTGCGCAGGTTGATCAATCGCTCAAACGAGAACACCATCAACGCAAACGAGCACAAGGCGATCGGGTACATCATCAACCCGCCATCGTGGAAGATCTGCAGCAGGTTGCGAACCGGGATCTTGCCTTCGGCATTTGCATTATCCAATGATCCGTCGGGCCGTGCGCTCGATACGGCAACCCCCGTAGCTGGATTAGGATTGTTCGCGTTGGGTAATGAAGCGACCCGTGGATCTACCCTGCCACCCACGGCATTTATGTTGTTCGCGTTGCCGTAACTGACATTCCCAGCGTTTGGGTTGAGTGCCCCGTTGTTCGAAGGGAATCCGCTGGTGACTGGAGAACCATTCGGAAACTGCGGACTCGGACGCCACGAGTTCCCTTGTCCCATCGCCGTCGGCGCATACATCAGCGCCAGCACGGCAAGCCAGCCGTACCATACGCATCGAACTGCGGACAGGCACACGTGGGATTTCATCGTTTATTGCCAACGGGGGATTCGTTGGATGTTCGGTTGCTCTGGAGTGTCGGTGCAACAGTCGGTTCCAGGGAATTCAGTTTTTGCTGCGCCATGGCACTGAAGACTCCATCAGCATCCCTGTCCAAAAGACTTTGGTATGCGTTTCGAGCCGCCGAGCCATCGCGCAACAATTCATAGCACTGGCCAATCTGCATGCGTGCCGCAGATTGCCAGTACAGACTGCTCCCCGTTCCCAAGACACCCTCGTATGCTTGCAAAGCTTCCGCATAACGCCGCTGCATCAGAAACGTTTCTCCCATCATCCAACTGGCTCTTGCAGCCAGATCGGGCGACGGATGAGTTGGTTCCCGAGCGATACGGTTGAGAAGTTGTCGAGCATCATCGAAACGCGCCTTGGAAATAAAACAACGCGCCCTGATATAATCGACATCATCCCGACAATCGCATTCGGGAAACTGGGACTGAATTCGGGAAACGATCGTTTCCACGGCTACCCAGTTTTGCCTCAATGCTTGCATTTCTGCTTGATGAAGCCAGACGCGAGCCATCCACTTGGGAGGATGGGCATCGGAATCTGGAAATCGCTTTATAAGGACTTCCCAATGTTTATTGGCGTCGTCCCATTGCTGTCGCTGCAAGAGAGCTTCCCCCAATTCGAATCGGATCGCGGTCTCCAACTCGATATTGTCTACGGGTGTGTTTAAGTCAGACGTATTTTCGTCGATTTGGAGGTTTTGTAGCGCGATCACCAAGTCATCGTGGGCTGCTTCGGGAAGTCCGAGTTCCAGCAGCACCTGCCCGCGGGCTAACCGAGCGTGGGGGATCCAAGTGCGGGAGCATCCCAAATCGATGGCTTGGTCCAGCCGTTCTTTCGCTACTTGCCAATCGCGACGTTGAATAGCACCCCTAGCCAACCGGATCCGAGCTTCGATTGCGAGGGGGTGTTTGGACTCACGTTCGATGACATGATGGAGCAGTGCGTCGGCATGTTCATCATCGCGGGCTTCGATCAATGCGAGCGCCAGCTCGTATGCGGTAGTCAAATCCGTTTGCCCTGCCAACGTCCATTCGATTGCGGGCTGGAGTGCCTGCGCAAAGGCCGAGGCATCGTGATTCGCCCGAGCCGCTTCGCTTCGCAGCAACGCCGACCGAGTGCGCCATGTGGGATTCGGAGCCACTTTTTCCAGTTGCTCGATCCCCTCGATCACCTGTTGCGGTTCCGACAAGCGGATATGCGACTTGACAAGTGCAGTCCGTGCCCGGCAGTGCAACTCGGAACCTTCGCGACTTGATTGAATCGCATTTTGGAAGTACTTCAAGGACTTCTGCCAGTCGTTGCGGCATTCTTGGGCGACCAATCCGAGTTCGTACCAGGCATTCGCTGCAGCCTCTCCTTGGGTTGGCCATGCCCATTCAGCAGATCGCTCGCTACCTGGGATTTGAAGCAACCCTTGGAGTCTCCGTTCGGCGAGTTCCGTTTGCCGTTGCTGGCGTTCGTGCTGCGCGGCCAGAAGGTGCGTATTAGCGATCCACGATTCCCATGTTTCGGGTGCTGTTCGTTTCGCCAGTGCGATGCGATCCTGCAACGACTTGGCATCGCGCAGCCATTGCAACATGGACTCGTAAGTCTTGGGATCCTGAAGCTTCCCGTCTGCGAGCATTGCAAAGTAATTCGATTCGAGAGCCAACGGGGAGCCTGGGCATGCCTTACTCACTTCCCGAAATAAAGCCGATGCTTGGTCCCACTGCTGATTGCTGAATGCATTGCGAGCTTGGGTAAACGAGCGGACGATCAACCCTTTGGTATCATCGAGGGAGTTAGCACTCGGAGCTTCATCTTCAGCGACCCGATCGCCTGCGATTTGGCCTCCCGTATTTTGGCCTCCCGTATTTTGGCCTCCCGTATTTTGGCCAGCAGCGATTTGGCCGTAGGCCATTGCGAGCACAAGCCCACCTAAGGCCAGCGAAAACGATTTCGTTTTGCTAGCAACTATCGATCGCTTCAACATAGGCATCATTCGAAGTTGGCCTCTATTCGGAGCGTAAGCTTGAAAGCTACGATTTTGGCGGTTGGGATTGCCAGCAGTCATGGTTTCGCCGGGGATTATCATAACCCGACGCGTGAGCGAGGGACGTACGAGGGAAAACGTCGCGAGCGCCATGTGTCTATCCCTCGCTTACGCTTCGGGTTGAGATCACCTCGAAAATCGCAACTCTAACACCCTCGCGTCGGGTGATGATCAAGACCGAAACGTAGGAGTTAGAGAAACCGCCACATAGAATCAAGGCAAACTGGGTGGAATTGGATCGATTGGCAAGGCAGGCATGGTGAAGGGGCTTGAGTTAAGGAGTTCTGCTTTGCTACAAGAAAGAGCGGGAAGCAGTTCATTGTGAAGGAAGCAGGTAATGCGTTATTCATGATTGCTCACTACAAGGGCATCGATCGATTTGAGGAATCCTTTTCTCGCTGTTTGCATATGCGAGTGGAGATTCCCTGCGCATGGTTCCTGCTGTTGGCCATTCTTCTCGGATTCAGTGGATGCCGTGTCTTGAGGGGGGACACCAGCAACAAGTCGCTGGTGACTGCTCGACAGTTGTCGTTGCGGGGAGCCGATGCTCTTCAGCGATCTCGGGATCAGGATGCGGAGCTTCTGTTTTCTCAGGCCCTTGCGTTATCTCCGCTCGACGAGCGTGCTCAATGGGGATATGCGATGACGTTGTGGCAGCGCGGTGATAAGCAGAAAGCGACTCAGCACATGAGTGAAGCGCTCCGACTCTCTGGCCGCAACCCTGAGTATGCGATTCAACTCGGAGAGATGTACCAAGAGCTTGGAGACTATGCGGCAGCGAAGAAACTGGGGCTGGATGTTTTGTCGGGGAACCGAAACCATGCCCGCGCGTGGGCGCTGCTCGGGGACACCCATCGGTCAGCTGGTGAGTGGGTCGATTCGTTGGAATGTTACCATCGAGCATTGCTGATCCGAAGCGATTATCCCAAGGTACAAGTGGCGATCGCGGAGCTCTATCGTCGCCAGGGGAAACCGGAACGAGCATTAGCGACCTTGGATCGGATGGCTGACTTGCACGGATCTGTTCGAGACGATCCCGAGCACATGTTGTTTCGAGGGTTGGTGTTTGCCGATCTGAATCGTCCGCAGGAAGCTGCAGCGCTTCTGGCCCGAGCGGCGGAACGTTTACCGACCGATCAACTCGATCGACATTTGGAGATCCTCGATACCCAATATCGAATGGGGGAATTGGTGCAGGCTCGCATGACGTTAGGGAGGCTTGCATCCGAGCATTCCCAGGATCCACGGGTCCAGGTCGCCAAAAGTCAATTGGACCAATCCTTCGCGGCGATGGCCAAAGAGGGTGAAATCCCTTCGGTCAGAAGCGTCGACTCGGGAAATGCTGGAACAAGCGAGTCGGAACGTGGCATCGCGGCCCGTCAGGCGTCCGGTGCAGCCCTCTATCGCTAGCTGTTTCGCCATTGCCAGCGTCAGAAGCAGCAATTGAGAATTTCCAAATCTCGGCGACTTGGTATCATCCTGCCGTGTTGTTGATTTCTGGAGTTGCGATCTTACGGTCACCGACTCTCATAAATTTGGTTTATCAGGGATTTTCACAACCCCACGCGTGAGCGAGGGACACAAGAGGGAAAACGTCGCGATCGACGTAAGTCCATCCCTCACTTACGTTTCGGGTTGTGATGACCTTGAAAAACGCAAACCCGACGCGTAAGCGAGGGATGCAAAAAGTAATATGTCGCAAGCGACGCGCGCCTTCCCTCGCTCACGCTTACTCATTTAACCTTTCGATACGATGTCACTCATTGTCCAAAAATTCGGCGGCACCAGTGTTGCAACTCCGGAGAAAATCCAATCGGCGGCGCGCAAGGCCATACGCGCTCAGCAGGAAGGAAACCAAGTGGTCGTCGTGGTCAGCGCCATGGGCCATGAGACTGATCACTTGATCGATCTTGCGAAGCAGATCAACGACGAGCCTCCAGCTCGCGAAATGGACATGCTTTTGAGCACAGGCGAACAGGTCAGTGTCGCGTTGATGGCGATGGCGGTCCATCGTTTTGGATACCGCGCGATTTCGCTTACCGGTGCCCAGATGGGGATTCGGACCGACAACTCGTTTACTAAGGCTCGCATCAAAACCATTTCCACCGAACGCATTCGAAAGTTGCTCGATGCAGGAAACATTGTGATCGCGGCTGGGTTCCAAGGTGTGGACGACGATTTCAATATCACCACGCTGGGTCGCGGTGGAAGCGATACCACTGCGGTCGCGCTCGCCGCAGTTCTCGGCGCGGACGCATGCGAAATCTATACCGATGTGGATGGCGTCTATACAACCGATCCGCGATTGCTCCCCGAAGCGAGGCAGATGGACCTGATCAGTTACGACGAAATGCTGGAGCTTGCCAGTTTGGGAGCCAGCGTCATGCACAATCGCTCGATCGAGTTCGCGAAAAAGTTCGATGTACCGATCCGTGTTCGCAGCAGTTTTTCTGATGCGCCAGGTTCGATGATTGTTTCGATCCCGGAGTCCCATTCAGTCCCTGTCAGCGGCGCGGCGTTGACTCGCGAAGAGGCTCGCATCACGGTACAAGGCGTTCCGGATTCTCCGGGCATGAGTTATGAGATCTTTCGCCGTCTTGCGGACCGCAAGATCACGGTCGACATGATCGTGCAAAACATCGGCATGGAGGATCGAGCCGACATCTCCTTCACCATCCCCAACAACGAACTCAAGGAAGCTTTGCGGGCGATCGAAGAAGGGGTCAAAGTCACTGGCGCGACCGGCTATACCTATGACGATGCGGTTGCCAAGGTTTCGGTTGTAGGTCTCGGCATGGCGAATCAAACCGGGGTCGCTGAGAAGATGTTCGCTTCTCTCGCGAGCGCGGGGATCAATATCCAGATGATCACCACCAGCGAAATCAAGATCAGTTGCTTAGTCCAACGTTCCGAAGCGACCGCAGCCTTGCGCGCTGTGCACCAAGCATTCTCGCTCCACAACAAGCCGGTCGATGCCAACGAGTGGCGGATCGGACAAGCCAATGCAGGAACACAAAGCGCCAGCGAAATCGTCGATCGATTGAGCAAATCCAATCTCGAGCAATTGACACTGCTCGACATCTCACTCTTGGGTGATCAGGCTCGCGTCACCCTGACCGGAGTTCCCGACACCCCCGGTCTCGCGGAAAAGGTATTCCGCGAGGTTGCTCAGGCCGGTGTGTTCGTCGACATGATCATCCAAAGCTGCGATGGCTATCTCGGCGAAACCAGCATCTCGTTCACTGTTCCCGAAGAGCAGATGTCTACGTGCTTGGATGTACTGGGCAAGACCGGCTACAACTTTCGCAAGATCGGTGGCTCGACCGATATCGCGAAGCTCTCGGTCAGTGGAATTGGTTTGCGAAGCCACACCAGCGTCGCGATCGCGATGTTCAAGGCTCTCGCCGACGAAGGAATCAACGTCCTGATGATCAACACCAGCGAGTTAAGAGTGAACGTGGTCATCGAAGGAAAAGATGGTCAGCGAGGTCTCGCGGCTTTGCAAAAAACCTTTGCGGGAGCGTTGGTGTAATCGTGGCCACCATTCCTCGTCCCGATTTCATGTATTTCGATCTTGGAAATGTATTGCTATTCTTTGACCATGGATTGGCGATCCGTTCGATGGCCAAGATTGCTGGGGTCGCCCCCGCGAAAATGCGTTCGTTGATCATGGATTCCGATCTACAGATCGAATACGAAACGGGGCTGATCAGCGGCGAAGAGTTTATTGAGCGGATCGCCGCAGGCTTGGGCAAGTCGCTCGATTCACGCGAGATGTTGCAGGCCGCAGCCGATATGTTCATCCCGAACCTACAGATCCTGCCGGTCATCGAGCATGTCAAACAGGTTGGCGTTCCGATCGGGTTGCTCTCTAACACATGCCAAGCCCATTGGGAATGGATCTTGGAACAACGATATGCGTCTGTGGTGGATCATTTTGGTCCGATCGTACTCTCCTATGAAGCCAAGAGTATGAAGCCCGACTCGCAGATCTACCGAGTCGCTGAGCAACATGCTGGCTGCCCTCCAGAGAAAATCTTTTTTGTCGATGACCGCCACGACAATGTAGAAGGAGCTCGCAGGGCGGGTTGGATGGCTGAACCCTTCACCAGCGCCGACCGACTCATGGACCAAATCAGGCTCTGGTAGTAGGCACTGGTAGTATTGGTATTCGGGTAACTCTTGCACCCTGCGTCACGGTCGCACCCAAACAGGCCCAAAGCAGGCTATCATAGTGGATATTACTGTCGGGATTCTCCTGTAGAGCCTTTTGCAAGCGACCGTTTCTCCAACCATCCCTCCCAGCCATGGCATGCGACACCCAAGTTATTCGGTTCGTCAGGTCAACTCTGTTGGTCTTTGCTGCAATCATCCATATCGCGATGGTCAAATCAGCACAGGCGCAACAGCCCGATAGTGCGCACATTTTTCGTGCGGGTGCGGCTACGGTAAACATCAACCCAACGAGTCCGGAGTCGATTATCGCCGGTGGATTTCTGGAAGGTCGCGCATCGACCGTTCAGGATTCCCTGTGGGTTCGCGCGATCGTTCTCGATGATGGAGCAACGCAATTGGCACTGGTGGTGGTCGATACCTGCATGATGCAACAGACGCTGATCGATCAAGCCAAGCGGATGGCCAGCGAACAATGCGGAATTGTGGTCCAAAACATGTTGGTTTCTGCGACGCATACCCATTCGGCACCGGCTGCAATGGGATGCCTCGGAACCAGGCAGGATGAAACCTACGCTGCGATGTTGCCCGGGAAGATTGCTGAGGCGATCGTCGCTGCACATGGTCGCTTGCAACCAGCGCGGATCGGCTGGGGTTCGGTGGATGACTGGGAGCATACGCATAATCGCCGCTGGGTTCGTCGCGACGATCGCAAAGTGGTCGATCCGTTTGGAGATGCAACCGGAATGGCCAATATGCATCCGGGTTACTTGAGTCCCGACGTGATCGGCCCATCGGGGCCGGTCGATCCAACGTTATCGGTGATTGCGATTCAATCGCTCGAAGGCAAACCGATTGCGGTCTACGCCAACTACTCGCAGCATTACTTTGGCGCTCCTGCGATCTCCGCGGATTACTACGGTTTGTTTTGCAAATACATCGCGGAGATGTTGGGGGAAAGCGGAGATGGAAATGGGCCCTTCGTCTGCGCGATCTCGCAAGGGACCAGCGGCGACCTGATGTGGATGGATTACGGTAGTCCCGCTAACAACATTACGATGGCTCAGTATGCGGAAGCCGTCGCTCGTTATGCTGAGAAAGCGATCGATGGCATTCAGTACCAACCCCATGCAGTCTTGGGTTGCGTCGAACAGAATCTCAAATTGCGTTACCGCGTCCCGAGCGAATCTCGCCGGAAATGGGCCGAACCGATCGCGGCTCAAATCCAAGGAGATGTCCCCAAGTCGATTCAGGAAGTCTATGCCCGCGAAGCGCTGATTCTGCAGGAACGGCAGTCGACCGAGGTCAAGCTACAATCGATACGAATCGGCGATGTGACGATCGCTGCCCTGCCGAACGAAGTTTACGCATTGACCGGTTTGAAGTTGCGAGGCCGCTCTCCCGCAGCGCATCACTTCAACGTCGAACTCGCCAACGGTGCCGAAGGCTATATCCCTCCTCCTGAACAGCATAAACTCGGCGGGTATACCACTTGGCCCGCGCGCACCGCCGGACTGGAAGTTCCTGCGGAAACGAAAATCGTCGATGCTCTCGTCGAAGGACTCGAAAAAGTCACTGGCAAACCTCGACGCGTGATGAGCGATGAACATGGTCCGTACTCGCAACATGTTCTATCGCTCAAACCGATCGGGTATTGGCGACTCAATGATGAAGATGGACTCGTCGCTCGCAATGCAGTCGAGGGAGGTGTCGAAGGGAACTTGGTAGGAAGTTATGCATGGTACTTGCCAGGCGTTGGAAGCGGCACAGGGATCGGCGATGGCCGGGCACTTCGCCCCTCGAAGTTTTCTGGTCCTGCTCAAATCAATCGCTCGGTGCATTTGGTCGATGGATTGTTCTTTGCCAATATCGAAGGTGTCGGCGATCGATATTCGCTCTCCTATTGGTTCTGGCTCGGAGAAAAGAGTGGAGCGAGTCAGCGAAGCGGTATTCTTAGCAGCGGCCCGCAAGGAGAGAAACTGATTGTAGAGCAAGATGCCGAGCATCGCGCGCGACTCAAGTTGGAAGTGCCTGTTCCATTAGGCGAACAACCTCGCACACTAACCAGCCAAGCCACGTTTGATGCCGACCGCTGGAATCATGTGGTCATGACGCGAACGGGTAAACGAGTACGAGTATTCGTCAACGGCCGATTGCAAGAAGATCTCGTCATCGACAATGCGCCGCTGCTGGCATCGATCCTGCAGTGTGGAGTCAAGTTGCAAGGGAAGCTGGATGAAATCGCTCTTTTTGGCGATGAGTTAAAAGAGACCGATATTGAATCCCTCTGGAAATCGTCCGGCGTAGACGGTGGCCAAACAACTACAACCGCCCAGGCATCGCCGCGCATGCGACCGCTTGATCCGGAAGAGGCGAAGCGGTCGATCCATGTTCCACCCGGTTACCGCGTTGAGTTGGTTGCTTCGGAACCCCAGGTGATCGATCCTGTCGCTTTTGATTGGGATCTGCAGGGGCGATTGTGGGTGGTGGAAATGGCCGACTACCCGCTCGGGATGGACGGTCAAGGAAAGCCGGGAGGTCGCGTTCGCGTCCTCGAAGATCGCAATCGAGACGGAGTGTACGAGAGTGCTACGTTGTTTGCGGAGGGGCTCAGCTTTCCGACCGGCATTCTGTGCTACCGCGATGGAGTCATCGTAACCGCAGCTCCAAAGATGTGGCTAATGAAAGATACCGATGGTGATCTGCGAGCCGATCACTCGGAAGTTTTGTTTGAAGGGTTCAACGAAGGGAACCAGCAACTGCGTCTCAATCACCCCCGTTTTGGGATCGACGGGTGGGTGTACTGCGCGAGTGGCGGACATCATCCAGGGCACGGAGTCGGAGTCGAGATTCGATCGTTGCGAAATGGGAAGACCTATAAGCTCGGTAGTCGC
>JAGWWZ010000029.1 GCA_018970165.1 Planctomycetota bacterium
TTGCTGGAACGCCCGGCGGACCACTGAACGAAATCGCTGGGCCGAATACCACGCTGATGATCGTGGAGCGTGTCCCAGGAGCTGGGTTTTCCGCTCCGGCAGCTACACCTTTGGATTTAGAGTATTTGGTCACATACGTGGATCGGTTCGGCCAAGAGAGCCTTCCAAGCGTAAGTACGCCGATTCGCATACTGGCCGGTCAAACCAACTCGGTGCGGTTGCGAAATATCCCTGCTGCAACGATCGATTATGTCTCGCGCAAGGTCTATCGCCGCAGCTCCCCAACGGCTTCCTTTGAATTAGTCGTCGTTCTCAATCGCGACGACACGTCCTTCACGGACAATAACGTGAAATTGCCCGGAGCGCTGCAAACCGGTGGATTGACCGTACTGAATCGCGCTCGCCAGGATGGGTCCCTCGTCATTGACCCAGGTATGGTAGCCAAGTTCCGGGGAACTCGTCTCGAAGTCGGCATCGGTGCGACCCTGATTGCTGAGGGAACCGAGGACAAGCCGATCATCTTCACCTCCCGACTTGACGACCGATATGGCGCTGGTGGAACATTCGACACCAATAATGATGGTGCGACTTCCGGTTCTGCTGGCGAATGGTCCGGTATCTTCGCTCGCCACATGAGCACCTTGAGTATCGACTTTGCTCGAATCACCTTCGGTGGCGGTGACTCCAGAATCCCGGGTGGATTTGCGACCTTCAGCCCCATTGAGGTATATCAGGCCGATGCTCGAATCGCCAACTCCCTCATCGAACGCAATGCTTCGGGGAGGAACAATCCAGGCAGTACCAATCGCGATGCTCGCGGCAACAACGACGATTCTGCAATCTTCGTCCTCTCCAGCCAGCCGGTGATTATCAACAACATCATTCGAAACAACTATGATGTTAACCCCTTAGCCCCGACCACTCCGGACGGCAAGACTGCTGCGATCAGTGTTGACCTGTCGAGCTTGTCGGCACGAAACGTCCGGGACTCAGGACGCGCGACCGGATTCAACAACCGGGAAACCAACCTTGGGATCGGAAACTACGGTCCGTTGGTATTCAACAATCGACTCGGTACCAATGGCCTCAACGGCATGCGTGTTCGGGGCGGTACATTGATGTCCGAGTCGATCTGGGATGATACCGATATCGTTCACATTCTGCAGAGCGAGGTCATTGTTCCCGACTTCCATACGTTCGGCGGCTTGCGTTTGGTCAGCAAGGTCGATTCGAGCTTGGTGGTCAAGGCAGGAAATAACGCTGGCATCACGGCTGCGGGCCGCCCACTCGATATCAAGGATCGAATCGGAGGCACGGTTCAAATCCTTGGTTCTCCCGGATTCCCCGTGGTGATTACTTCACTCAAGGATGACTCCATCGGGGCGGGCTTCGACGATCAAGGCGGTTCGCTGAAGGATACCGACGGCAATCGCGGTGCTGCGGCACCGGGAGATTGGCGCTCGATACGCTTCACTCCCTTCAGCAACGACCGCAACGTGGATATGAACTATGAGAAGGAATCCGACCAAATAGCGGGCAGTGGCGATAACGATGTTCCGTCCAAGGCGCAAGACATCGGTAAGTTGGCCGGTGATCTCAAACTTGGTGACGAGAATCTGCGACTGGGGATCACCCTCACAGGTACCATTGGCACTCCCTCGGACATGGACGTTTACCGATTCTCTGGAGTCGCCGGTTCCACCGTTTGGTTCGACATCGATCAGTCCTCGGGATCCCTGGACTCCATGGTGGAATTGATCGATGCCACTGGCCGCATCATGGCCCTCAGCGATGATTCTTTTTCCGAGTCGCTCGCGAACCAATCGGTTGAGAATCCCAATTATCCGTCTGCGGCCGCGCCTGCTCCCGTTCGAGCCTACCCTATGGATCAGTTGGCGACCGCCAGCAAGAATCTCCAGGCTCCGGGAGCGAATGTTGACTTCCAGGGGACCAATCCTCGGGACCCGGGTATGCGAGTTATTCTGCCCGGTGTTGCAGGGACCACTAGCAACTACTTCGTCCGAGTGCGCAGTAGCAACAAGGTTCCGGGGGTCGTGACGAATCCCTTTGTCACCAGCGGAGGACAAACGATTGGCGCATACAAACTGCACCTTCGTCTGCAGGAAAAGCAGGAAATCGCTGGCTCCACCGTGCGATTCGCAGATTTGCGTTTTACGACCAACGGAGTTGAAATCTATGGAAACCCGTTGCACTCGCCGCTGTTGGGAGAGTTCGCGGAATTGTCGACGGATACCAGCAATTCGATCGAGTCTGCTCTCGATATCGGGAATGTGATGATCAACGATCGCGCTGGCGTCTCGATCTCGGGTACCCTCGCGCCCGGTAGTGGTTCCACACCTGCGGACAATATCGATTGGTTCAATTTCCAGGTAGGACGCGACGACGACTCGATTCAAACTTTCCCAGCTACGACTTCCAACAATCCAATCCGGATCGATGCTCATCAATCCCTCATTTTCGACCTCGACTATGCGGATGGTCTCGGGCGTGCGAACACCCAATTGTGGATTTTCCGGGTGGATCCCACCAGCGGGAACCGGACGTTGGTTCTCTGGGCTGACGATTCCAGCATTCAAGATGATCAGCCTGCGATTCTCAAGGGTACGGATCAGAACGATCTGACTCGCGGTTCGATGGGCAAACGCGATGCCTACATCGGTCCCGTCGAATTGCCCCCCGGGCGATATACCGTTGCCGTCACCAACAAGTCGGTTTCCTCCGTAGGCCTGCGTCAGTTCACGACAGCAGATATCAGCGGGACCATCCCGGCCATTGGCCTGCGTCTCGAACCACTCGATTCGGTTCGTCGCATCGCAGAAGATCGGTTCGATTTCCAGCCACCAAGTCCTCTGCTGACCGCATTGTCAACCAATGCAGAACCGGTGCAAGTTGCCTTTGGGGAAGCAATCAACAGCACCGCTGTCCCCAATGCGGGAAATGTCGGTCTGCCTAACGCCGTGCCGTTCAATTTGTCCGACGTGACTTTGTTTGCATCGACCGGTCGAAACGTTCATTTCCTCAATGCATTGACGGGTACTCGAGAAGCCATATGGAGTACCGATGGCTCTAATGCCGTGAACTTTGGACCGAACGGTAATCCACTCAATGATCTCGCGGTTGCACCCAACGGACAGGGTGTCGGTTTCCAGACCGCTACAGGCGTGCTCACGGATGCGAACGCCGGTACCTTCGTGGGCATCGATATCGGTAACACTGCCCCAGGGAACGCAACCAGCGGACTCAACACGTTTATTTCTCGCCTCATTACGCCTGTCGCGAATCCACCCACGTTTGAGACGATCCAAGTTCCGAATGTTGGTGGCAATGTTGGGGTCGGAATGATTTTCGATGGCCTGACGTTCTCTCCACTGTTTGATAACGGACAAGCGAACAACCCGTCTTTCTGGGGGGTCGCTCGTCGAAGCAACAGTGCTACTGTGACTCAATTCCAACAACCTGTTCTCGACCAAAACGCGGCTCCGGTCGGTCTGTTGCCACTAAATACTAACCCCGGCATCACCAAAAACATTTTTTACCGTCTCAATAGCATTAACGATGGCAACGTAGGTCAAGCTCGTAGCCCGGCAGGACTATCACGAACGGCAGGCCAGCAAGGTCTTGGGGCTGGAACAAACACCGTAGAAACCGGGTACTTCGTTCGTACGCCCGGTACTGTCGCAGGTGGAGCGGTAGGCGGATACACTCCGGCGACGGGTGTTGTCACGGGCTTGGCGACTCTGTCGGGCGATCCGACCCGGTTTTACGCGGTCACGGACGCAGGGGAACTGATGCGAATGACCATCACTTCCGCTGGCCAAGGGCAGGTTTGGTCGGATCAGTACGTCCAGATTCGGGATCCCGAAACGAATGCCCTGATCCAGTTTTCCAGCCTGACTGCGGGTCCAAGGAATTTGGAAGATGGACGGTTCGCGGACCTCCTGTTCGGGATCGGTTCCAATGGTCGAATCTATGCGTTCAATGCGGCGGGGCAATTGCAGCCGATCTTTCCAAGAGGAGCCCGCTTCGTTCAGGGACCAGCCGGGATGAACGGAATCGACTTCTCCGCATTGGATGTGAACCTATGGCATGCGACACTCCAGGACTCGGGCAGCCCCGGGCACGGGCGATTGACCAACGTGACCAATTCCCGGCCGGATGGGAATGGCACTCGCAGCTTGAAGTTCGGCTTCTCCAATCCGACTGCGAATCCTCCGTCGGATCAGCAAATTGGGAACTGGAACGGGATCTACAATGTCGCTTCCTTCTACGACAATACGTCCTTGCCAGGCGGGGCAATGGGCGCGATCGAAAGCGATTTGATCGATTTGCAGAGTTACTCAGCAGACGATCAACCCATGCTCTACTTCAACTATCGGGTGGACAGCGAAGGCACCAATTCTCCGCTCGGAGACAACATTGACATGCTGGACTCCCTGCGTGTGTACGGCGTTGGGGAAGACGGCGTGTCGGTCCTGCTCGCGACGAATAACTCTGCTCGTACGTCCGGCAGCTACGATGGGTCCACACCTCAAACGGATGAATTCGACGTCACGGAACCTGGGCCGTTCGGGCCAATACCGGTTAACAACAACCAGGATGCGTTCGGACGCAGCTACTTGTCGCAGGAACTTTTTGATGGACGAGGCTGGCGTCAAGCTCGAGTGAATCTCGGTGCCCTGGCGGGCAAGCGGGATGTCAGGCTTCGCTTTGAATTCGCAACCGGAGGCGATTTCCGCACCGGCGATGCCAATCGAGGTGGACAGGAACTGATCGCGGTGCCGGGCGAACGACTGCGCGATGGTCAAACATTCTCGCTCACTGCGGCAGCATCTGGAAACCTAGCTGAGTTGACTCAGACGTTTGAGTTTGATCTCGGATTGGTATTGAATCTGCCAAGTGCGAGAAGTCTCGCTGACGGGGATGGGATTCAGATCGATGGAACCACGTTCACGTTCAGAACCGCAGCCGTCTTGCCAACCGACATTCTATTGACCCCGGGAGCGACATCTGCCGAGATTGCGACCGCGGTTCGAAACGTACTGGTTGCCAACGGTCTCACGGTATCCGCGAGTACATTGACACCCAACGTTCTCAATGTAAGCGGGCTGAACCCTGCGGGGACTTACCAAGTTACAGGCAGTGCGGACCCTGCCATCATCGCAGGGGTCCCCGGGGTTACCCCCGGGAATATCGCAGTCAACGTGACCAATGCGATGACAGCGGTCGAAGTGCGCGATGCGATTCGCACCAGTCTGGCGCTGACCTTCAATGATCCAACTCCTGCTGGCAACTCGACGAATATCGCAGTGTACCCCGTTCGAGGCCATGCAATCGTTCTCCACCGCATCACGATTGGCGATCGAGGGCCATTGCAGGCGACGCTCAGTCGGGTCGGCGACCAGTTTGGACCTCGTGACGGCGGTCCGAATATCAACTTGTTCCGAGCGTCGGCCAAGGCTCGAAACAATACTTCCACTTTGGTTCGCCTGGATGACTTTATCATCGGGTTCGCAGAACGGGGCGAGATGGTCATAGGTAGCGGGTCTTCGGGCGCGAGTCTAGGCTCGATTCAATTTGAGCCAACCTTCGAGTATGAAAACATTGGTGGGCCGAACGGTGCAGGTGCACAGGAAATCGAAACGGGTACGTATCAGTTGGAGATTCGAACAGCGCCCGATTATGGAAAAACCGAGGGGCAACGGTTGGCTCTCGAGACGATACCGATGGTTGGTCCTAAGGGACGAACCTACGATACCAACGACCGTTTGGTCAAAGCGATCGCTTTCGACACCGAAGGACTCTCTGGCGGAATCGCCGATGGCTACTTCTTCACCCTCAGCAACGGGGTGAACGAGGTAACCTTTGAGTTCAACGTCTTCACATCGACTAGTGATCCGGCGTTCAGAGCAACCATTCCGGGCCGATTCCGCATTCCGTTGTCTCCCAATGCCACCGATGGCGAGATCGCTCTCGGAATTCGGAACGCGATCAACGACGATGCCGTCAGGGCACTTCTGGGGGTGACCGCTCAGATCAATGGAGACATGTTCGGAACAGCACTCTTCGACGATGCGCTCGGAAAAATCATTCAGATCAATGGGGATGTGGCATCGAATCTCTTCGGCGACCTCAATTTCACGATGCTTCAAGACCTCGGCGCTGGGCCTGTGCCGACGAACACCGAAATCCGCGTTATCGAATACGGCCTGGAAACTCAGTGGGGTGAAGATGTCGGGGATGCGAACATAATTCGTGAACAAGGTCAAATCATCATTTCGGGTGCCGCGATTCTGAACGCTCGCGAATACGGCATCAACCTCCGTACGACACCGAGAATCCTGAGCAATCTGTTCATTAACATGGATCAGATTCCACCGGTCGGACAAAACCTTCCCAAGCCGATTTCAACGGAATCCATCAACCGAGCCTATCCTGGATCAGTTCGAAACATGATCACCCTCAACACGAGCCGCATTGCGTCGGGACCCGTGCTGGTGAACAACATTCTCGCGAAAAACGGATTCGGTGGTATTAATGTTAGTGGCGATACCCTTGGTCCGACCCAGTTTGTCCCCGAGGCGCCAGTCACCGTCGCCCGAATCGTCAACAACACGATCTTCGGTTCAGGTTCGAGTGGCAACCAATCCGGTATCGAGGTAGGGGCTAATACCAGCCCTACGATTATCAGCAACATCATCGCGAACTTCGCACGCGGCATCAATTTAGCCAATGACGCGGCACTCCGGAACTCCGTAGTCATCGGTGCCAACCTCTACCAGAGCAATACGCAAAATGCAGTAGGTTTGGTCGCTAATAATCCCGAGTCGTTCCCGATCTTCTTGAATCCGTCGGATCCTCTTTTCACGGACCCGAGCAAGGATCGATACTACCTGCAAGCGCTCTCGCGAGCGATCGACTCCTCGATTGCGTCTCTCGAAGACCGTAACCTGCTCGATCAAGTTCGAGCGGGGGTTGGTTTACCCACCAGTCCGACCATCGCTCCCGAATTCGATGCCTATGGTCTGCTGCGAAGCGACGATCCAACGGTCAGCACTCCCGGCGGTTTGGGCTCGAACGTGTTCGCCGACCGCGGAGCCATCGATCGAGTGGATCTCAAAGGTCCGCTGGCTGTATTGCAACGTCCATCGGACAACGACTCTGCAGGCTTGGATCTCGATGGCTTCAACACCTTCATTCGGCTTCAATCCGGACAGTTCGACTACTTCGAAATTCTGATCGATGAACGCCAGGGAACTGGTCCCGATCCGGATACGATTGATACGGTCAATAAAGACAATGTGATTCTGACACAAAACGGACGCATGCTTCTCCCCGGCGTCGATTATGTGTTCGGATATAGCTTCAACAGCAGAACGATTCGTCTTACCCCCTTGGCTGGTTTCTGGCGGCAAGACAGCGTCTACGAACTGACCCTCATCAATAAGCCGACTCTCAGGATCGTCGCCCCGAGCGATGCCGCTAGTCGTTCCGATGGCGATACATTCAACGTCACTCTCAATGACAATACCACGCGGGTACTGGAACTCGACAGCGGATTTGTTCTTCGAGTTCCGGGCAGGACGGTGGGTTCCACCGTTGTAGCCGATGTGACTGACGGCCAAAGATTCACTTACACTCCTGCCGGTGGTTCGCCGGTCACGTTCGAATTCAATCTGGCCAGCGATGGAAGAACCCTTTTTGGAAACCAGGTGATCACATTCCTGGCGACCGATACGCCGGATCAATTGGCGGCAAAAATTGCTGCCGTGGTCAATCCGTTCGTTCGCCAGCAAGGATGGCCTGTGCAAGCAATCCCCGGAGGTCGAGTAGCCGTCGGTGGCAATCTAGGAGACAACATCAACGTTGCCGCCTCGTCGCTGGTCCTATCGGGTCGTCCTGGAGTAACGACTGCCGGAGCCACTGCCGTCAAATTCCTGCCTATCGCTGAATTCGACGCCATCGCGATGGCCAATGCATTAACACAAGCCCTCAATCGAGTCGGTTCGGGTGTCAAGGCATACAGCTTGGCTAACGGACTCGTCTTCATCGAAGGGGCCCGCGCATTTTCCGGAATGACCGGAGCACCAGTGCTTGCTGCCATTCAAGATTTGGCTGGCAATAGACTCCAAGCCAATCGGCCCAATTCGCTCACGCAGTTCACGATCCTCATGCCCGAAGTGAATGTTGATTATGGGGATGCCGTCGAACGCTTGAACACCGGAGCGATCAGCAATACGCGCCAGGCCAGCAACGGTGTCCGCCACGCCTTGTATCCGGACGATGCAAGACTTCTGGCGATGGGAGCGTACGCAGATGGTGATTCCGACGGTCAACCCTCCGCGGCGGCCGATGCAGACGATTTTGATTCGCTAATCGATTTCGGAACCCTCTCGAGTTCCTTGGCTATCTCGAATAAAGGACCCGCGCGTGTCGTTGCATCCGCCTTCGACGGAAGCGTGGGCAAGTCGATCACCATTTCTCGTTTACGCGAGAGAACTCCAGGTGTGACAGTAGAGGTCGAATCGGTAACGTACGAATTCATAGACGGCGATGCTATCCCACCGGCGGTACCGACGATCCCGAATGCACTCGCGGTGAATGTGTCGGTGACCGATACTCCGGCCAGCGTCGCATCGAAATTGCAGGCCGTGATTCTGGCATCGATTATTGATGGAAAGATCAGTGGCATTCACGCTGAGGTGACCGGCGATTCGATTTCTCTCGGTGGAACCAGCAACCATCGCTTCGATTTGTCGAACTCCGGAGGCTTTGTGACTCGCTCGCTGAACGGTACTAGTGAGATCCTAGTCCAGTCGGTGGCAACACTCCTGGCTGGCCAAACCATGTTCCTGACCGATGGATTTGGCAATACGGTTGGCTTCCAAGTCATCAACTCGGCAGCTCCTACCCCCTTGCTCGTCGGCAACGTGGCGGTATTGGCTGACCTTACTAATCCCGGCGTAACCACCACTCCAGCAAGCTTCGCAACGGCACTTGCCGCTGCAATCAATCAGGCTGTACGTGACTTGAAGCTGAAGGTGCCGACCGCAACAGTCTCGAACAATGCTGTCACGATTCCCTTGGATGACGAAGATGGCGTTCAATTCGTCGGTTTCTTCAACGCAATTTACAATGCCGGTACCGCCGCCGTCGGAACGCGTCCTGCAACTCCCGCAGTCCCAGTATCCGCGGTGGTCACGGCGACTAACCCAGGTTTCGTCGATGCATGGATCGACTGGAACCAGGACAATGATTTCGAAGATGCTGGCGAACGGATCATTAGTTCCGAACCTGTGGTCGCCGGAATCAACACGTTCTTCGTCACCACACCTGCGAGTGCGAGGTTGGGCTTCACCACCGCACGGTTCCGAATCAGCAGCACGGGAGGTCTCTTCACCAATGGTCTTACCATCGGTGGCGAAGTCGAGGACCACCTCATCGAAGTGCTCACCGAACGACCAGCGTTGCCCAACGCCGGTGCGCCTCCGATCGCCGTGAACGATCCTAACTACGAAGTCAAGGAAAATGGACGACTGACCAGCAAGCTTAATGTACTCGCAGCCAACGGAATCTTGGCTAACGATTTCGATCTACATGATCCCACTGGCATCCGTGTTTTCGATGAGGATCGCACCTCAACGACGGACACTGATATTCAGCCGCTCGTCGCTCCGCGGTTTGGTGATCTGAAATTGAACCCCGACGGATCTTTTGAATATACTCCTCTGCCGCATTTCAACGGTGTCGACAGCTTCGTATATCGCGTCACCGATTCACGCATGGTCAGTGCCAACACGGCGACCGTGACGCTTACGGTTCGCAAAGTGAACGATGATCCGAAAGCCTTTGATGATGTTCGCACCATCGACGAAGATGCAGGCGTGATGACTACCGTCGGAGGTGTCCGCGGCGTGCGCGAAGTGTTCTGGACATGGGCGGACCTGACGGATAACGACTTCGAAGGGATAACGACCATTGCGCAAACCGGTCAATTGGTCGGCGATGAGATCTTCGGCTACGATACGACCGATGCGAGAAAAGGAATTCTTCTCAAGGGGGCCAACGATCGTGGGCTTGGATCGGAGCGGGACCAGAACCTGAACATCGTCAACGTCCGCCTGCTTACTCCCCAACGGCTGAACCCAGCTGAAACGGGTGGTTTGGAAAATGTGACGATTGTGAATGCAAGCGATCCCGATCGCAGCAAACGAATGATTCGATACGCACCAGGGCGAAACTACAATAATCTGATTGCAGGTGCCGTCTTGATCGAAGTCACGATCGAGGACGAGGAACTCAATCTCAATGGTGCCGATCCGGCAGATAATACGCCGAGAAGAAGCGTCTCGACCCTCACCATCAACATCAACCCAATCAACGATCGCCCCAAGGTGACCTTGGATCCAGCCTCTACAAGACTGGTCAATCGCGTGACCGCCGAGGCAGACAACGATCCGTTCGAGATTGTGGACGTCAGTGCGGACCTGAGATTGTTCGAAGATCCAGGACCTCAATCCATCCCGGTAACGGTGACCGCCGGACCTGTAACGAGCGCCACTGCAGGCGGAGCGAACGATGAGAATGGCTTGGTGGCCGGTCTTCCGGGACAGATCGTTAGCTTCAATCAACCTCCGATTGTACGAGTTCAGGCTCGGGATCCATCCTTGTTCTCGGTGCAGCCAACGATCACTGCAGCCACTGGATCGGATGTGTCCAGGAACCTAACCTTCACCCTCGCACCTGATGTGAATTCGCTCGTCTCCGGTCCGATCTTGATCGATATCTTTGGCATCGATGATGGTCCGCAGGGGGCTGGGCCGATCAACGGTACCCACCTTAGGGAGTCCATCCTTCAGACCTTGAGGCTATTGGTCGCTCCGGTGAACGATGTTCCGTTCGCTGGCAACGATGTGCGAAGGATTGATGAAGATACGTCGATCACGATTTCTGCGACGACGCTGCTGAGCAATGACTACCCAGGTCATAATCCGTCGCTGACCGATCCTCGTATTGACAATGAAGAGCGGGACAATCCTCCGACGCCTCCCGAGGACCGGGACGAGGCTCAGCAGATTCGCATCGTAAGCGTGCAGTTGATCACGGCAGCGGGTGTGGCTAGAACATCGAAACCGGGCGAATCGCTCACCTCGGTGGGCACGGTTGCGACCGGTCTGTCCGAGATTCGTTACGTTGCAGGTATCAATTACAACGACCTGATCGATGGTCCGGTACTGGTCCTGGTGACAATCGAAGACACGGGAGTCACCGGACGCAATCCTGGTGATTTTGCAGCACCCAATTTGGATCTCGACCCCAAGCGAGCAACGAGCACGTTGACGATCAACATCAACGCGATGAACGATCGACCGATCGTGACCTTGGATCCGGCAGGGACTCGGACCGATTTGGTGGATCGCTCGCTCGTGGGTGCGAGATTGAGGCTCAACGAAGACCCAGGTCCGCAGACAATCCCCGTGACGGTAACCGCCGGTCCGGTGGGTATTGTCGGTGTGCCTGTCGGGGAAACGGGTGGTGCGGATGACGAGAACGGTCGTGTACCTGCGAACGTACCTGGCCAGAATATCAGCTTCAACACGACCGTTCCACCTATCACGCGCGTCCGTGCGATCGATCCATCGCTGTTCTCGGTGCAACCGACGATCAGCGCAGCGACCGGTTCGAGCGTGGCGAGAATGCTGACCTTTACGCTTGCCCCAGACGTGAACTCGCTCGTGTCGGGTCCGATTTTGATCGAGATCTATGGTACGGATGATGGACAGCCTGCGGGAGACGGGGCTTTGGGAGGTCGTCATGAAAATGAATCAGTCCGTCAAACGCTGACACTGGATATTGCACCGGTGAACGATGTACCGTTCGCTGGCAACGATGAGGCAAGGATTGATGAAGATACGTCGATCACGATTTCTGCGACGACGCTGCTGAGCAATGACTATCCAGGTCATAATCCAGGGGTTGTTCCTCCGCGTATTAACAACGAAGAGAGAATACCTCCCGAGACTGGGGATGAAGATCAGCGGATTCGCATCGTAAGCGTGCAATTGATCACCTCAACGGGTGTGGTTCGTGTTGCCAAGCCGGGTGAATTGCTTTCCTCGGTAGGGACGGCCGCAACTGGTCTGTCGGAGATCCGATACACGCCAAGTACGAATTACAACAACTTGATCGATGGACCTGTGCTGGTCTTGGTAACGATCGAGGACACGGGTGTAACAGGTGATACGGACCCCTCGGCCGGTAACCTCGTTCCGACCCCAGACCCCAAGCGAGCAACGAGCACGTTGACGATCAACATCAACGCGATGAACGATCGACCTGTTGTAACGCTCGATCCCTCGATGACCATGCCGAACTTGGTCAACCGAACGTTCGATGGCCAAGGGAATCTCATCAGAGCTCAGTTGGACGTTCTCGAAGATCCCGGCCCACAGACAATCCCCGTGACGGTAACTGCCGGTCCGGTGGGTATTGTTGGTGCTGCGGTCGGAGTATCCGGTGGAGCCGACGACGAGCGTGGACGTGTGCCTGCGAATGTCGCTGGACAGAACGTCAGCTTCAATACTACGGGCAACCTTCGAGTTCGAGCGCTGAATCCATCGCTGTTCCGCGTTCAGCCGACCATCACCCCTGCGACCGGTGCGTCGGAAATCAGGACCCTGAGTTTTGAATTGGCACCTGACGTCAACAGATTGTTCATCGCCGATCCAATTCGCATTGTGATCTTCGGCACGGATGATGGACAGCCTGCGGGAGACGGTGCTCTGGGAGGTCGTCATGAAAATGAATCGGTTCCTCTCACGTTGACACTCAATGTAGCACCGGTCAACGATGCTCCCGAGTTCACCGTGCCGACCTCGGATATCAATGGAAACATCATTGTTGAATCCAATGAAGACGAAGGGGTAGTGACGCGACTACGATTTGCTACCGATATTCGACCAGGAACTACGACCTCGTTAGTCGACGAAGGCGTTCAAAGCCTCGTCTTCGATGTGCTCGCATTCGAACCATCGGTGTTCGCGATCCAACCAACGATTGACGTCGATGGTACGCTTAGCTTCCAGACTGCACAGGACCTGAATACCAAGGCAAACAGTATTGGTAGCAAAGATCGTCGAGTGCTCGTCACCTTGCGTGACAACGGAGTGAGCGGCCCATCTCCGAATACGAACGTCTCCATCGCTAGAACGTTTACGATGGTGATTAAGCCAACGAACGATCCGCCAGTCCCGAGATCCAACTACCAAGTTAACCCTGCCCCATCGGAAGATACTCGAATAACTGTCCAAGCTACCGATATTCTTGCCGGCGCGATTCCAGGACCGCCAGACGAAGTATCCGATGGACAGACTCTTCGCGTCACGAATGTCAATCAGGTCTCCAGCCAAGGAGGAACGGTACTTCCAGATTACGGAACAGATCCAGATGGTGTCCGAAGACTACGAAAATTTGACTACATACCACCACTGAATTTTGTAGGAGTCGATACGATCACCTACATCCTCTCGGATGTTTTCCCGGCCGATCCGAGTTTGAGGTATCCACCAGGGCAATTGAGTGTCACCGGAACGATCACCTTGACGGTTCAGGGGATCAACGATCCGCCTGAGTTCACCAGTGGCGGGAACGTATCTGTGGTCGAGGATTCGCCTCAGTACAGCGCTCCCTGGGCGACCAATATCGCCGTAGGACCGCCATCAGCAACCGATGAAATTTCGGGGCCCAATAGTCAGGTGATTGACCGTTTTGAGGTCGCGATCACCAATGGCAGACAAGATCTGTTCGCTGTTCAGCCTGCGATCAGTCCCGATGGTGTTTTGACCTTTACCTTGGCGAAGGATGCTAATGGAATCGCCACTGTATCGGCTGTTGCTGTCGATAACGGTCCGGGTAATGCTCCCAACGTCAATCGTTCTCGACCAGTGACTTTCACCATCAACGTCACTGCAGTGAACGACGAACCAGACTTCGTCGTTAACAAGTTGGTCGTCCAAAGGACGGAGGATTCTGGGGCGGTTACCGAACCAAGTGTCCTCACTCGGATCGTCCCCGCGATTGGCAACAATGCGACTCCGCAGACTGCACTAGACGAACTTACTACCCAAACGGTTTCGATCACAACCAGACTCAAGACCGGCAGTTCATCATTGTTCGCCGTACAGCCGAGCGTCAACGCCAGCGGTACCCTGACGTTCACTACCGCTCCAAATCAAGTCGGAACAGCAGTATTCGAGGTCTTCGCTACGGACAGCGGTTCAAACCTGCTGCCCAATAGGAATACCTCTGCGGTCAAGGAGTTCACTATCGTGATCTCTGCCGACAACGATGCTCCCACTGCAATCGATGATCCATACTCCACATCGGAAAGAATGGTCCTCACCCGAAATGCTGCTCAAGGATTGTTGCAAAACGATATCGATCCAGAGGGCGATCCGCTTGCGATCGCAAGTTCCGCGACCGTTTCGGAGTTCGGTGCCCAGGTAAGGGTCAATGTAGACGGAAGCTTCACCTACAACCCGACCGACCCTGCGATCTCTCCGCGGATCAAGGCATTGGTGGATGGCCAGACCCTCACGGACACATTCACCTACACGGCGCGGGATACGTTGCCCAATGGTGCACCAAAGCCAGACAGCAAGGAAAGCAACGTTGCGACTGTGACCGTCACGGTATCAGGGTTTAACGATGCTCCGGTCGCTGTCAACGATCCGTTCGGAGTTCCGTTCAACACGACTCGACTTTTGAATGTGTTGGCTAACGACTTCGATGTAGATACTCCGATTAACGTGGCCTCGATCGAAATTGGCGTGCTGCCTGTCAACGGTACAGCAACTCCGACTGCCGAGGGGCGGATTCGTTACACTCCGAGAACCGATTTCCGCGGTCTAGACACATTTACCTATCGGGTCCGAGACTCGCTCGGTAAAGTCTCAAACGAAGCTACTGTGACCGTTCGAGTAAATACAGCCCCGGTCGCAAACCCTGATTCGAGGCTGGTCGAGAAAAACGTCGCCACCCTGATCGATGTCCTGAGCAACGATGTCGACCCAGATGGCACGCTCAACCCAGCCACGCTCCAAATCGTGGCGACACCACTCCAGGGAACAACCACTGTAGTTAATGGGCAGATCCAGTTCACACCGCTTTCAGGCTTCGAGGGTATCACCACCTTCCAGTACATCGTTTCCGATAACGATGGGCTAGCAAGCAACACTGCAACTGTGACGGTTCAGGTAGTGGCCTCCCTCTATCAGAACCCGTCCCGGAGGACGGACGTCAACAACGATGGATTCGTGTCTCCACTCGATGCGCTCATCCTCATCAACCTCATCAATAGCAACGGCGGCACACCGGTTCCTGTGGGATCCTTGCCCAAGCCTGATATCAGTCGCCCAGGGCCACCAGACTTTGTGGACGTCAACGCGAACGGCACCGTCGATCCGCTCGACGTACTCGAAGTCATCAACTTCATCAACTCCGGAGGAGCCAATGGTGAAGGGGAAGGCGAAGGAAAGGGTGACGCTTCGGCATCGATTGCTCCTACAGGACTGGCCTGGAGCTTCCTTACGGGCACCACAAGTGTAGATACCCATGCTGCATCCTTGTCCAACGATGCGGGCAATATGATGGCGGGCAGTAGGGTATCGACGCTTGCAAACGCCGCTCAACCGCTGACGAACGCTAGTTGGTCCTCAGCTCAGATGTCGCTCGCGGACTACTTAGCGAGCCTGACCGATGAAGAGGAGGAGTCAATTGACGGCGCGCTCGATTTAGATCTTCGGACCGGCGACCGCGACGCAATCGACGACGCATTCGCGGATCTCTTCGGAGAGTGAGTTTCGTCGCTAGCTAATGAGATCGGGCATCGATGGCGAACGGAGAATCCGTTCGCCATCTGTCTTTGTCGCCTACAAAATAGGCAAAAAGGCAACGCGGTACACAATCTGCTTGTACGAAACTCATTGAATTATTCAATGTAATTTGTTCTTGCCTACCCGCTGGCTTTAAGGAACGGAAGCGGGCTCTGCGATTTGTGGTTTGGGTGATCTTTTTGACTCGCAGTCTCTGTCGGAAGGAGTTGCCCGAAAACCACTCTCGTGCCTAGGGACGAATTTCTTCCGCTGACGACATGCAAGTTAGTCGAGACTAACATCGAGGCAAAATTATTCTCAATCCACAACTCGTCTGGGATTGCTCATGCTCGGAATTATGCGTGTCTGGAATCCTCAATTCCCGTGATTGCAAATCGAGCTACCTTGCACCAAGACTAGTGGATCTTCTCTTCCCCCTAGCACTTTCGCTTGACGCTGTGAAATATCGCGGCATGGCTTTTGCGTAACGCAGTGGCGAACCAGGTCCTAGCATTCAAGCTAGGACTCCCAATGCCTACAGGAGAACGCAAAGTATGAAATCCAAAGTGCGTGTCGTTGCGTGCCATTGTGCAATTGTCGGATTGGTGTCGATTTACGATATGATATTGACGGTGCTGTATGCTCCCCATCTCAAATCCTTGGAGCAAAATCCGGTTGGACGCTGGCTGATGCAACTCGATCAAATCAGCAACAACGAGTTGCCTGATCTGACTCTGTTCTTGTCTGTGAAGTCACTTCTTACCATTGTTGTGATCACGGTACTTGCGTTCTTGTATTTCAAGTATCGTCGCATCGGACAACCGGTTGCGCTCGGGGTCACGTCGTTCCAGATCCTGCTGGCGATGTATTTGACATTCTCGACGGACACACCTCCGTAAGGGGGTCTTAAGGAAATCAACGACGGTCGTCTTCTCGCAAGATTCTTTTATAAGTATGCGACACGCGCTGGGCCATCCGAACATCCGAGAATGATTCTTGGTGTCGGTTCCATGCCTGCTGGCTCATGCGGCACCATGCATGCCTGTCTGATATCAGCCGCTCGATCGTTCGTGCAAGGCTCTGGGGGTTCGAGGGCTCTGCTAGGTAGCCTTCGCGTCCGTCGCGAATGACCTCAGGGGTTCCCTCCACTCGCGTTGCAACCACCGGCACACCAACAGCAAGGGCTTCCAGTACTACCATCGGCATTCCCTCGCCAAACAGACTCGGCAGGACCACGGCGTCCAACTCACGGACCGCACTGTTGACGTCGCGTGTGAACCCCTTCCATCGAACTGCAGATTCAATTCTTAGTTCCTTGGTTTGCGCGAGGACCTGAGACTCGTACTCCGGCGTTTCAAAGCTGCCGATCACGTTTAACCTTACCTCGGGATTCGATCGCAACACTTCTCGAAAGGCTTGCAACAAAACTTCGATCCCCTTGCGAGGACGTATCAATGCGACCATGCCCAACGTCCAACTCGATTGCTCAATCCGATCGATGGCAAAGATCGGCTCTTGCTCCGCAACCCCATTCGCGATTGCAACCACTCGTGTTCGCGGCCAACCCCGGCGAAGCATCTCGCGACGAAGCGACTTGGAAACCGTGATGATCCCGCTCGCACTGCGAAGCGACAGCCGTTCTACCCAGTCGTTGATCCAATTCTGTAGCCGATGCGTCGAATCGCGAACCGTGGGCGAATGAACATGATACACCCAGGGTATACCCATCTTGCGAGAGACCAGACTGGCGATCATCGCGGAACGAGGCGTATGGGCATGCAGTAGGTCAATGCGAGTGTCAAGACTTCTCCTGGCTAGCCGTGATACAACTCCGAAATCTCGACGATTCCGCATCGTTTCGACCCAAACCCTGTCTTGGGGGAGCCCACAGCACTCCAAAAACTTCCCTCGCTTCAGACATGCAAAATAGGGATCAAACCCGAATGCCGCCAATCTCTTGCCGAGCAACTGCTGGACTCGCTCCGCGCCAGAAAACAACTCTCCGTTGATCACATGCAGCACTCGCGACATCGCAGTGCTATCGGGCACGCGAATCGATTCGCGATCGCCGCGAGCATCCCCGCTCGCGAAAGCGGATGGAAAAGTACCAGCAAACTCAATCATTTCTTACAAATTCCCGTAGGTTGAATGCAAGCATTTATGGTCATTAAGTTTAGGTCGTACACGCGGGACGATTACGAAAACCGAGCGTTAGGAATGTGGAATTGCTAGGCATGGAATGGTGACGAAATCGCTTCAATCGGGACAATCGGAAAAAGCGATCTAGGTGGGATGGGAAAGAATTGGTATGGTGACTTTTGGCGGGGGTCATGGATCGATTCTCGCAACGATTCCCAGTCTCCATTGCCCAGTCTCATGGACGAGTTTCCCTCATGCATCGATCACGTATTTCTCGGTGTGGTATTTCTCGGTGTGGTTTCGCTTTCGCCCTTGCGACCCTGTTTGGCATAGGCATCTCTTCCGTTTCTAGTGCGCAAAATACTGGCGGAAATTCAGGGGGCGGCAACTCCGGAGTTCAGCCACGTGCGCCGGGGTATGGAACGGGACAAAACCGACCCAACCCACAAGGACAACCGGGTCCCGCCAACCCCAACGGACTTCAGGGAGGCCGCCCGGTTGCCCCGACTCAGCAGCAGAATCCCCAACAGAATCCACAACTCAATCCGCAACTCAATCCAAATGCGCAAAATCGGATTGAACAAGCGGTTCGCGACGGACAGCAATGGCAGATGCAGGGCCCGAACAACGGCGGACAAGTCGTCACAGAGCGGCCGTTTCCGGAGTTGGCTCCGCAAGAGCAACAGTACATCGATCAACTACTGAAAGTTTGGGAAGAGAAGACGGCTGGTATCGATCGCTTCAGCGCAGACTTCCTTCGATGGGAGTATGACTCTCATGCTCCTGGCGTTGCGGAGTTGGCTAAGAAGCTAGGTCGCTCCGACATTCATGTCGCAGCGGGCAAAGGAGTGATTCGTTACCAGAAGCCGGATAAGGGTCTGTTTCGGACCGACAAGTATTTCAAATCGACTGGAAACGCAGGTCCGAACGGCGATGTAGAACTGATGGAGGATAAACAGAACTTCGGTGAGTATGTCATTTGCGACGGCAAGAACGTATGGGACTATGATCGCAAAGAGAAGATTTGCACGCGTTTGGAGTTACCTCCGGAAATGCAGGGACTGGGCATTATGAACTCACCCTTGCCATTCTTGTTCGGCGTAAAAGCAGATGAGATTAAAGCGCGTTATTGGGTCCGCGCGATTTCTCCTGGCAATCAACCCAACGGTCAACCCTACACCGATCGCTACGCGGTGGAGGCCTATCCGAAGTATCCTGTGGATGCGGTGAACTATCATCATGTTCAAATCATCTTGGATCGCGAACAGTTTCTGCCGTTTGCAATGATCCTCTACATGCCGGAGTGGACAGATAAGAGTATCCAGGAGAACGGTGTTGTGATCGAACCTCGCGATAAACGAATGTTCTATCAATTCGACAACCGTCGAGCGAATGCAAACATCTTTCAGTTGCTGAGCGAGAAACTCTTCCTGCAGGAATTCATTCCTACCGAGCCGCCTGCGGATTGGAAGAAGAACGATATTCCGTATGTTCCTGTAGGGAATCCGGTTTCGGCTCCCAATGCAGGCGGGCAGCGGATGGCGAATCCGGGTTTACCCGCAGGTTCATCTGTACCTCGGGCGCGGTAAGATCGTTCATGAGGGGGGGAATGACACTGATATCGTCAACTCCTGGCATCAGGCGTGCGCTCTTTGCTATATCTGTATCGCTGCTTTCCGCATGCGGTTGCTCAGGTTGGCTGCCCACATCCCGAGAGCCCGCGCCGATTCAAAAATCCTTCGGTCGTGTTGAGGTTCCACGCGATACGGTCGGTATCGAATCGATAGTGATTCGGCTCGACTCGCATCAGGCGGCGATGCTTGCCGAGGTGTGGGCCGGATTGGACGAACAAATCGTTGCACCGGAGTTGCGGTTGGCGCTTGATCGAAACGGTCTTCGCGCCGCCAAGTCTGCTGGGCACTTGCCCCCCATCTTGGAACAGTGGGTGCGCTCCAATGAACAACGTCGCGAGGAGGACCCGCTGGAGCAAGTTGGATTGGCGGCCGATGTTTCTACCTTCGCTCAACTGTGGCGATGCCGGGCGGATTCAAGAAAAGAACTGACAGTCCGGCGTTTGGTTTCCGAAAAAGCAACTGTTTTCTATTTCGATGATGGGAATAAAGGGGGCATCTATCGTGCTCCCCATTTCCTTTATTCACTTCAGGCGAAACCTGAAACGGACGGATCTGCATCGGTTCGCTTGGTTCCGGAAATCAAGCATGGGGAAGTTCGCAGAGTCGTAGTGGCAAAGGATTCGGCCATCCGGACCGATGAGCGTCAGGATAGCGTGATCTGGGAAAAACTGGCTATCGAGATGCGATTGAAGCATGGCGACTGTATCGTTTTGGGCGCAACTCCCGAACCGCGATCGCTCGGTGAACATTTTTTCCAGACACGCACTAAGGATGGTGAAAAACAGCATGTCCTGTTGCTCGTGCGACTCTCTGAAACACGTCTTGATTACGGATTCGTACCGCAAGATACTGCAATATTCCAGTCCGATGCGGCCAGTCGTTAAGCAGCGCGCCGATTCGTTTTTGCGGTACCATGAGGCTTTCCTAAACGCAGCAGTCGATGATGCCTAAGAAAAATACAGCACCCCTGAAGAACAGCAACTAGTAACCAGAGTATCGGCTCGCATAAAGAGTATCGGCACAGCATGGACCGGATTTCGGCGATCGACACTAGGCGATGGTTTCTTCTCGGGTTAGGCCCCGGCGCCGGATGGATCGTGTTTGCTCTCTTCAGAGCGTCGATGGATATGGAAGTGATTCCAGCATCGATCGCCATGCTATGCGTCTGGATGGCACTATGGTGGATGACGGAAGCGGTCCCGCTCGAGTTGACCTCGCTGCTACCGATGCTGGTTTTGCCACTCACAGGACTCTACAAAAAAGACGCGATGATGGAGGCATGCGCTCCCTACGCGCACGAAAGCGTCTACTTCTTCCTCGGTGGTTTCGGGCTCGGGCTTGCGATCGAGAAAACAGAGCTTCATCGCCGCGGTGCCATGTTTTTGCTCCGTTTGGCTGGCTCCAATGCCCAAGTAGTCGTAGGCGCGTTCATGGCATGCACCGCTATACTAAGCATGTGGATGAACAATACAGCGACCACGATGTTGATGCTGCCACTGGCGACGAGCGTGATTGCTACCCAGCCAGACAAACGCTTTGCGACATCTCTCTTGATTGGCGTCGCATATGCAGCGAGCATTGGAGGAATGAGTACGCTCGTAGGAACCGCACCGAATATTTTCTTCGCAGGGTTCATCAAGGAAAAGGGATTGCAGATCGGTTTTCTCCCCTGGATGGCATTCGCTGTGCCGACAGCCATCGTGATTTTAACCGGAGCGTGGTTTTGGATGGTCAAGATCCTGTGGCCGATGAACGAACTTCGAATCGATATCCCACAGGAGTGGGTGGAACAGTGGAGATCTCGCCCAGGATGGAACCTCCATCAAAGGGTGACGCTACTCATATTCGCAGTTGTCGCGGCAGCATGGATGTTGCGAGATCCGCTCCTTCGCCTTTCGGAAGGTAGCGAGCTTCAAGGCTGGCTCAAAGTCATCAACGATCCGTGGATCGCTATGTGCAGCATGGCGCTCCTGTTGGCTTTGCCGGTGAAGGATCCCGTTTTAAAGTGGTCCGATGTCGAACGGATTCCCTGGGGCGTACTGCTGCTGTTCGGTGGCGGCATGAGTTTATCCAAGGCGATCAGCGCATCGGGCCTCGATCAACATATCGCGAAGGTCGCTGGAGTCTTTGGAGGTGTTCCACAATGGCTGCTGTTAGTGGCAATCGTTGTCCTGGTGATTCTGGTCTCGGAGATGGCCAGTAACCTCGCGACCGCTACGACGATGCTGCCGATTCTTATGAGTGCAGCCCCTTCGTTGGGAATCGATCCTCTGATGCTGCTGAGCGCGGCGGTGATGGCAAGCAGTTGCGGGTTCATGATGCCCGTTGCAACCCCCCCAAACACGATGGTGTTTGCTCTGAAGCGATTTCCCGTAAAGGACATGCTCCTGGCTGGTTTGGGAGTGAACCTCATTTCCGTCGTAGCGATCGTGGTGTTGGTGATGTGGATTTTGCCGCTGGTGCAGCGTTAGCCGCGGTTTCTGGAAGGTGCGTAAAGACCCTGAGTTACTTCCCTTTCGAAGCCGCGATCGCTTCGGCTACTGATTTTCGCCCGAGCGCTGTACGGTCTCCAAAGGGGCCGTCAGAGCCTCCCTTGGGCCAGCTTTCAGGATTCGCATACATGCCATCGTCGCCGAACTCACGCTGGATCTGTTGAAGTTGGTGCTTGAGCTGCGTGAAAGTCGCCTCGACTGCGGCCCGGTCGCGTTCGCTAGGTTGGAATAGCAGATTGCGTTGTTCGGTTGGATCCTTCGCAAGATCGAACATTTCATACGCATCCTTCTTCCAGTAGTAGATCAGTTTGTGCGTCTTGGTCCGAATGCCGTAATGAGCTCTTGTATTGTGGTGGCCTGGATCGTGGTAATAACGATAGTAGATCGAGGTTCGCCAATCCTCGGGTGTCTTGCCCTGCAGTACCGGCACAAGCGAACGACCTTGCATCCAATCTGGAACGGCGAGGCCTGCCAAATCCATGAATGTCGGAGCCAAGTCGATGTTCGCTACCATGGCTTCCGGTGTCGAGCCAGCCTGGATGCCAGGACCTCTTGCGATCAGGGGTGTTCTGAGTCCTGGCTCATACATGAATCGTTTATCGTACATCCCCAATTCGCCGAGATACCAGCCGTTATCCGCCGTGTACATGACGATAGTATTTTCTGCTAGTCCTTGCGAATCGAGATAATCGAGAACTGCGCCGACACTGTCGTCTACCCCTTGCACGCAGGCCAGGTAATCCTGCATGTAGCGTTGGTATTTCCATCGCACAAGAGCGTCCCCTTCGAGTAGCTTTCCATCGATCTCCAACTGCATCGGTTTTTCGCCGAGCCATGCGTTTCGTTCTGGACCTTTCAGGTCAGCAGGTGGCTCGAGTTTGAGATCGCGGCGAGTCAGGTCGCGTGCGATGGTTTGTTGGTTTTCGGGGAGTGCAGCGGGGCGGGTCGCATAGTCATCGAAGAGTGTTTCGGGTTCTGGGAAGCTTCGGTCGCGAAACATCTCGATATGCTTGGTGTCTGGCTCCCATGCACGGTGCGGCGCCTTGTGATGCAGCATGAGAAAAAACGGCTTGTCTTTCGGCCGTGTCTCCAAAAACTCGAGACCTAGTTGCGTCGTGATCGATGTGCAATGCCCTTCGATCGTCAACTGCGAGCCGGGGACCAAGAACCGCGGGTTCCAGTAGTCGCCCTGGCCCGGCAGCACAATCCAGCGGTCGAAGCCCGTTGGGTCCGAGCCCAAATGCCACTTGCCGATCATCCCCGTGTGGTAACCGGATGCTTGAAGTTGCTTGGCGACATGATCGCGTTGTCCGTCGAAGCGATTGAAGACCGGAACTCCGTTGCGATGCGAGTATTGTCCGGTCAGCAGAGTCGCACGGCTCGGCGTGCATATCGAGTTGGTCACAAAGGAATTCAGAAACCTCGCTCCATCCCGAGCCAGCCGATCCAAGTGAGGCGTTTCGTTGACCCTGGATCCGTATGCGGAAATCGCATGCTGTGCATGGTCATCTGAGAATATGAAGAGAATATTCGGGCGATCCGCAGCATGCACATGGGTCGCGCAGGCAAGGAGGAGCGAACCAACAAAATACCAAAACCAACTTCGGTGCATCAACGTGTTCATAATTCTCGAGATCCAAGGATCGAAAAACCAACTTCGGCAGGTTGCGTTGGGCAATTCAAGTATAGCGAACAAGCGGATGCCTATCAGCGACTTGCAGTGTGTGTGCGAACAAAGTCAATCAAATGCGGAAAGGCGGGTTCGGCCATACCCCCGTGGTCGTAGCCCTTCAATTCGATCAGCTGAACATCGGTGTGACCGGCTACCTTCAACATGCGCCAAAAGTAAGCAGTTTCTTCATATCTTCCGAGCAGTTCCCGTTCGCGATCTCCCGTGATTAGCAGCACGGGTGGCGCATCGCGGCGAACATGATACAACGGCGCCATATCGTCTACGATCGGCTGGACGTCCGGAATGCCGCGCTCGGCGCGAATCGTGAAGTGCGTAATCGAGTGGCCGCTGAAAGGAATGATCCCGGCTAGGTCGTCGGCTCGGAGTTCGTGGACCTCAAGCCAACGGCGATCGAGCCCCACCATCGTTGCAAGATATCCGCCAGCCGAATGTCCAGCGACGAAAACTTTTTTTTGTGAGCCGCCGTAGGACTCGATGTTCTTCACGGTCCAAGCGACGGCTGCAGCGGCATCTTCAATGTACTCAGGGGACTTCGCATCTGGGCTGAGCCGGTAATTGGGTGCGACGACCGCGATGCCTTGTCCCCGAAGTGATCGTGGGATGGACTTATTCCCTTGGGTCAAACCTCCGCCATGAAACCATACGACTGTGGCGAAATCCTTTGGGCCTACAGGCACATAAAGATCGAGACGACAACGGTCCTTAAGCTCACCAGCTTGTGCATCGGGAACGCGGTAAGGGATATCCAACTCGCTTCGGTAATCGCTGTCGATAGGAGGTTGACTCGCATTCCAATACCAGCCCGCAAGGAACAATACTGCCACCGCGAGAATGAGGAATGAGGAACGATCCGGATGATTGGGCATCTAACAAAACCTTAGAAAGAGCGGTGAACGGAGGGGGCGGATTCAGGGAAAGTTTACCTTATGATTTTCGGATTTGCCCGTCATGCTGGAATTCCATGGTGACGCTGTACGGGGTGGATTTATGTTAGCCGTCCTGCAAAGGGCTAATTCCTCGCGATGGTTCGGCTATACTGCGTCATCGCTCGATAAATGTGTTGATTTGAGCCAGTTGGTCCCATCGAGAGGCAGCAGGTCTTTCCCAATGATCTCGGAAGGCGGTTCCGCCTATGTTATTGCGAACCCGCGTGCAGGGCGTGCTCGTCACAAGAAACCGATGGAGCGTAGGCCTTGTGAATCGGAGCGTATCTGGGCGGAAACGGAAGGAGAAGGGCATGCGGAATCCCTTGCCTACGAAGCAAGCATTCGAGGATTCCATTGGATCATTGCGATGGGTGGCGATGGAACGATTCATGAAGTGCTCAACGGCATGATGCGCAATGCCAACAATCGTTCAATCTTGGGGGTGATACCCGCAGGTACGGCCAATGATTATGCGGCATCTTTTCAGGTGACTCCGACCGATGCCCGGGCTGGGGCCTTGCGAGTGGATGTAGGTCGGTTGAGTTGGAGAACAGGAAGCCGATACTTTGCAAATGTTGCTGGGCTGGGATTCTCGGGTGATATTGCGAATCGCGCTCGACGTATGCTTCGGATACCCGCCCGTGTTCGTTACACCCTAGCGATCCTGCGACAACTGGGTCCCGGCTACGCTCCCAAACCGATGAGTGTGTCGCTCGATGGCGGACCGATGATCGAATCGAAAACACTGCTGGTGAGTGCGGCCTTGGGGCAACGCGAGGGGAGCTATCCCCTTCACGCACGAGCGGACTTAACGGACGGACTGTTCGAGTTTCTTCAACTTGGGAGACTCAGTCGCCGCGAGTTGGCTTGGCATTTCCCGGCAATGTTGCGTGGCGTTTTGCCTCGAAACCATTCGCAAGTATTCCGAAGGCAATGTCGCCACATTCGCATCGAAGCGAAACAACCTATTCCTGTCCACTTGGATGGGGAATTTCCCAAGGGTGCAGTGGAACAGGAACTGACCGAGATCGACTTGGAAGTGATTCCAGGAGCGATCGAGGTCGAAATGCTATAGTTGGGGCTCTTGTTCCCTGACTAATAGACCCCAATAGATATAGGCCCCAAAAGATATCAAGGTATGAATCACAATAGGACTTTTCATGAGGATTGGCTGTTGATTGCTATCGGTGCAATTGCTCTGACGACGTTCGCTTTTTTGGTGCGATTGGAAACCGAAGGCATCGAGGCAACGACAAAGCCCAAGGTTGTCAATCAGGCCAAAGGATGGTTTCCAAAGCTCGAGGATTGGGATCGAGACCCAGCGCGTGCATTTTTCGCCAAACCGAAATCAGGCGAACCTTACTTTCTTGGGCGTTCGATCGCCGTTACCTGCCTGGTCGCAGGTCTTATGATTCTGCCGATCGCAATTTACAAGAAGATGGGGTTGGGACCGTTCCTTCTCGGCTACGGTCTGCTATTTGGTTTTGCCATATTGGCCTTTTTGATGGCCTCCCAATCGACGGTCAAATACTACAACTTCGAGTACGTACTTTGGGCATTGCTTCTGGGGTTAATGATTAGCAACACGGTGGGCGTTCCCCAGTGGCTCAAACCGATGTTGATCGGAGATTCGATCATCAAGGTGGCGTTGGTGCTGCTTGGTGCCGAGGTTCTGTTCGGAAAACTTGTAGCCTTAGGGCCGCCGGGGATCTTTACATCGTGGTTAGTGACCCCGATTGTATTGATAACAACATTTTGGTTTGGACAGCGAGTGCTCAAGATATCCTCACCGAGCTTGAACATGGTCATTTCAGCCGATATGTCTGTGTGCGGTGTTTCGGCTGCGATTGCAACGGGTGCTGCATGCCGTGCAAAGAAAGAAGAGATTTCTTACGCAATCGGAGTCTCCTTGCTTTTCACCGCCATCATGATGGTCGTGCAGCCGATGATTGTTTCCTGGACCGGCATGGATAAGGTCGTGGGTGCTGCATGGATGGGAGGAACGATTGACTCCACGGGAGCGGTCGCGGCAGCGGGTGCGATGCTTGGAGATGATGCCGCAAAGATCGCGACGACCGTAAAGATGATACAGAATGTTTTAATCGGCGTTATCGCATTCGCGGTCGCCGCCTATTGGTCTTCGCGATATCGTGATCAGAACTGGACTGACGAAACAAGACTCAACGAACGGGTGGGATTGGCGGAAATCTGGACACGTTTCCCGAAGTTCATTCTCGGATTCATCGGTGCTTCTTTGGTTTTCTCATTTGTCCCTTACTTTACGTCCTATCAGGGTATTCTTGCAGACACGATCACCAAAGAGATCACAACACCACTTCGGTCGTGGCTCTTTTGTCTCGCGTTTGTTGCTTTCGGGCTGGAAACGGACTTTCGGAACCTATGGCGGTACCTGCGCGAGGGTAAGCCGCTTGTTCTTTATCTTGTGGGGCAAGCATGGAGTTTGGTTCTCTCGCTGCTCATGGCATACCTTATGTTCGGTGTCTTGTATGGCGATAAAATCAAAGAGATCATGGCGAAATGATCGTGACGCAAGCCCAACGAAAAGCCCGCAACCTTGTCATCGCCACCCTGTTGCTTATTGCGTTGTGGATGGTGGTGTTGCCTTGGGTAGGTGGATTGCCTGGTATCCGAGAACATATCCAAAGTATGCGTCAACAACGCATCCATCCTGATGCGATGTTTTATACGGAATTAGAGTGAAGTAACCCGGGACTCAATACGATGTCTGAAACTGAATCAATGGAATCCGCGGCAAATCTACCTTTACATGGTTCGGTATACCGTAGTGCACCGATGATCCACGTCACTGACGTCGAAGCCTCCGTCAGCTTTTATTCGATGCTCGGGTTCAATGTGTGCAGCCGATTCCAGACCGACGATGGAATCACGCGTTGGGCGGATATTCGGTCGCATCGAGCTCACTTCATGCTCGCACGCGCGACAGCACCCATCGATGCAGCCGAACAAGCGGTGCTGTTCTATCTATACTCGTTGGATGTGCGCAGTTTGCGCGATTACTTGATTGATCGCGGCGTCCCGAACGCAGGTGCACCTCCGATGGAGGGAATCGAATCACCACCACCGAACGGTGCTGCCGTATTCGACATAGTCCCTCGCTTTTACATGCCTGCTGGCGAACTGCGCATTCACGACCCCGATGGCTACTGCCTCCTGGTGGGCCAAATTGATTAGTTACCTCGGCTCCACCAACTAATAAGTGCCAACCACGTGGGTGGCACCGATTAAAGAAAGAGGGATTTAAATCGGTGAGTGGTACGTATACGGGAGACTTTGCTAGCTTTCGCTTTCGTCGGATGGACTGGATTCTGAGAGAACTCGTCTGGAATGGGATCTCAATATTCGGTACATCCCATTAGCGGAACTGAATCGACACATGCCCTCTCTCCTCGCGGAGCCTTCACGGATGATCATCAAAGAAAATATGCTTTATCGTGCCGAAGGAACCGCACATTGTGCACTCGATCTGATCGGGAATACTCCCATGGTCCAAGTCAATCACATCGATACCGGACCATGCGAACTGTATCTCAAACTCGAAAGCCACAATCCCGGGGGTTCGATCAAGGATCGGATCGCTCTCTCGATGATTACCGAAGCGGAGCGGGATGGTTCGTTGAGACTCGGAGGTACCCTCGTCGAAGCGACGGCTGGAAATACCGGTTTGGGACTCGCGTTGGTGGCAAGCCAACGGGGCTACCGTTTGGTGTTGGTGATCCCCGATAAGATGAGTCAGGAGAAGATTTTTCACTTGAAGGCGATGGGAGCCGAGGTGGTGATGACCCGCTCCGATGTCGGCAAAGGACATCCGGAATACTACCAAGACATGGCCCAAGCGATCGCGCAAGAACGGGGCGGCTTCTATGTCAATCAGTTTGAGAACCCGGCCAATCCGGCAACCCACGAACAAAGTACCGGTCCTGAGATCTGGTACCAGATGGAACAGCGACTCGACGCAGTTGTTTGTGGCGTCGGTTCGGGAGGAACTCTCACGGGACTCGGTCGATACTTCAGCAAGGTCGCGCCTCATGTAAAGATGGTATTGGCAGATCCAAAAGGTTCTATCCTCGCCCCATACGTCAACGAAGGGATCATGATTGAGCCGGGTAGTTGGCTAGTCGAGGGAATCGGCGAGGATTTCATTCCCAAGAACTGCGAGTTGGGTTTCGTGAAGCATGCTTATACGGTCACCGATTCGGAAAGCATCGCTGCAGCCCGCGAACTCCTCAAACGCGAAGGGATCATCTGCGGCTCATCTTCTGGGACTTTAATCGCCGCTGCGATTCGTTATTGCCGCGAGCGTAAAAATCCCGAACGTGTCGTCACCTTCGTATGCGATTCCGGCAATAAATATCTCTCCAAGATCTACAACGAGTACTGGCTGGACGATCATGGCTTCATTCTCCGAGAAGAAACGAACGATCTAAGGGACTTGATCACACATCCCCACACGCGCAAGAGTGCTGTCACGGTGCTTCCATCCGACACTCTTAAGGCCGCTTATCGCAAGATGAAGATGTACGACGTATCCCAATTGCCGGTGATGGAGGATGGCAAACTCCTGGGAATCGTGAGCGAAACGGACCTGCTTCTCGCTGTTCATGGCAACAAGGACGGTTTTGCAAAGAAGGTCTCAGACGCCATGGCTAGGAATCTGGTCACCTTTCAAGTCAGTCAGTCGATCGAAGAGCTCCCCGCGATCTTCGAGCGAGGCATGGTTGCAATCATCATGGACAAGGACACCTTCCTTGGTCTCATTACACCGATCGATTTTCTTCAATACTTGCGAAAGCGTATGGGGCAGATATGAATCCAAGACACGAAATCACCTGGAGATTCGACACGCAGGCTATCCACGCCGGCCAAGAACCCGACCCAACCACCGGTGCGGTGATCACCCCGATTTACGCGACTTCAACGTTCGCACAGGAGTCTCCTGGAGTCCACAAAGGATTCGACTACGGACGCAGTCACAATCCTACCCGATTTGCATACGAACGAGCCGTAGCCAATCTTGAAGGTGGCACAGGCGGATTCGCTTTCGCATCCGGACTCGCAGCGATTTCAACTGTCCTCGAACTTTTGGAAGCCGGTTCACACATTATCGCCAGCAACGATCTGTACGGCGGTACCTATCGACTGTTTGAACGCGTGCGCAGAAACTCAGCCAACCTTGACATCACTTATGTCGATCCTGGACAGCCTGAGCTATTTGAACAAGCGATCCAACCTAACACTCGTATGATCTGGGTGGAGACTCCTACCAATCCGCTTCTCAAGATCGCGGACTTATCGACGATTGGAGCGATTGCGAGAAAGCATCAATTGATCGCCGTCGCGGATAACACCTTCGCGACTCCTTGGCTGCAACGCCCGCTCGATTACGGATTCGATGTCGTGGTTCATTCGGCGACGAAGTATATCAATGGGCATTCGGACATGGTTGGCGGTGTAGCGATCGCTGGTCGAAACCCTGAGATCAGGGATCGGTTGGCTTTCCTCCAGAACTCCGTCGGAGCTATCGCCAGCCCGTTCGATAGTTTCCTGGCACATCGAGGAGTTAAGACGCTCGGCGTCCGAATGGAGCGCCATTGCAGAAACGCGATGGGAGTGGCTCAGTGGCTGGAAAAGCATCCGCAAATCGAAAGGGTGATTTATCCCGGGTTGCCAAGCCATCCTCAGCACGCGCTGGCCTCCCGTCAAATGAAACGTGGATACGGCGGAATGATCTCTGCGATTGTCCGTGGTGGCCTGGAAGCATCCCGAAACATGTTGAGCCAGTGCCGCGTGTTCACGCTCGCCGAAAGCTTGGGTGGAATCGAAAGCCTCATCGAGCATCCTGCCATCATGACGCATGCGTCGATACCTGCTCCAGTCCGACAATCGATCGGGATCGAAGATGGATTGATCCGTTTGTCGGTCGGTATCGAAGACGAGGCAGATCTCATCAGCGACCTGGAGCAGGCGCTCTGGTGCTAGCTCCGCCACGATTGCGGCTAGGACAATAACTTCAAAGGATGCTCGCGCGTCTCAAGAGGTAACGGGACTTCCCGACCCACACGTTCGGATTCGAAAGCGGATAAGATCATTTCGGTAATCTGCACCGCATCGGTCAGCGAGCACCGTGGTTGTCGATCGTATTCAATCGCCAACATCAAGTCGCGAATCGCCGCAATATGTCCAGCTTCGTAGGTACCATCCTTGATCGGTTCGTCCTTGCCGATACCAGCAGAAGTGACCTTTTCCCAAGTCTTACCACTGCGTGAGGGAGACCAACTGCCATCGCGCAGGATTGATGCCGGGGCGAGATATCCACTTTCGATCTCCAGGATCCCTTGCGAGCCGAATACTTGCAGCGCAAAGCGACTGGGCTTGGCCCCCATGTTCCTTCGAGAACCGAAGTAGCCATCAACGCCATTTGGGAATGAGTACTTCGCTTGCACGCGATCTCCCGCAAGCGGTCCGAGTCCCTCGTTTCCATCGACGACATGGTCTTTCCGGATCCGTTGGCCACCGAAGGAAATACTTGCGAAGCATCGAATGGCATCCCCTTGAGCAAACGATCTCATCAATCCGAACATGTGCGAGCCCAAGACCCACATGTCCTCGGTCCCACCCCGTTGATCCTCTTTTCCTCGCGCGCGTATCTCTAGCAACTCCCCGATCGCTCCATCGCGAACGAGTTTGAGGGACATGTCGAGAACGGGTGAGTATTGGCTGATGTGAGCGATTGCGAGTTTGAGCTTTTTGGCTGCGAAAATCTCTCGCACTGCATCGCACTCGAGCATCGTTCGGCAGAAAGGTTTCTCCATGTACACATGGCAATTGGCCTTGGCCGCTGCGACCAACATGTCGTGATGTTGATCGATCCAACGTGGACAGATAGCGACCAAATCCAGCTTTTCGGTGTCGAGCATCTCCCGATAGTCCGCGTACTTATTGCGAGACTTAAGTCGCTCTGCAGCCTGCTCCAATCCCTTGGGGTCCGCATCGGCGACAGCGGCGATTTCAACGTTTGGGAACTTGGTGAAAGGGACGTCGACGGCGTGTCCATAGTCCCCTCGGCCGGTTGCGCCGATGATGCCGACTCGATACTTCGCTTTCGGCTCCTCAGATGGAGCGGTGCCCATTGCGGTGCGTGCGAGGCTTCCGGCAAAAAGGCTAATTGCGATCAGATTGGTTTGAAAGGTGCGGCGAGAGATAGGAGCCTGCATCGACTTGCCTCGTTAGGGAAGACTACCGGAGTGAAACATGGCGAGGAGAACGAAGCTCCTATCGTATCACAGGATTCTTCAGAAAGGGCTACCGAAAAGACTCGCAGTCTTCCTTCCTCGCCAGTCACACCACGCATCGCAGGCGCGACGACACCAGGCACGGTATACGCTTTGTAACTCAGCGTACCTTAGAGCTAGGTTTAAGAGATAATGCAATCGTTCTTGTTAATGTTCTTGGCGACGAGCGAGTTCGTCACGCAGTAGTGCTGCCAGTTCGTATTGTTCGCTTCGAACCGCCTCGGCCAATCGTTCTTGCAATGATGGGCCTACCTCATATTCCTCGCGAAGTGAGTCCTTAAGCTTCACGAGTTGCTGAACCATCTCATCGTCATCGAACTCATCTTGAGCTTCGTGTTCGACGAATACTTCGCGCATCTGTTCGAGTCCTGAGTTGATCTCGGAGATAGCCTTTTCGGCATCGGATTCATCGAGGGCTGCTAGGGCTGCTGCTTGTGTTCGATGAAATAGAACAAAGGGTCGATACTGTTCATGGCTCATCGTCCATTCTTCGTCGGGCGAGTGATCGCGACAGACATCCATTAACGCGAGTGTATGGTCGGCATCTTCGACGGCGCGATGGTAGTGCTGTAGTCTTAGCCAAGAGATCCGGCGATGATAGTACTGGACGAATTCCCGGTCGGCTTCAAAGCATTGGTCTTCGTCCATCACAAAGTCTTCGTCTCGTTTTTCGACGTCGAGCATCCAATCGAGGAAAGAAGCGAAGCCTTGCAACGGTTGACCGTCAGGGCGACCTTGGGTCTCCATTTGCAGGATACCGAGGTCGACACGCATTTGAATCACATCGCGTCCATCGTCTGCTTTGACCAAACGCACGGAGAGAGAATGCGGGTCAAAAGCCCAATCGCGAAGGACTTCATCCAACCCTTTTGGAAAACTCATTGCGACCTTTCTCAAATCAGTCTGGGGCACTTTAGGTCGTTGTTTCATTGAATCGCTTCAATCCGGCAAGGTTCATCTTATTTAGCCGAAACCCTTTTGTCACAAACATCTCGTGACATCTTTAGTGCCGAGGTAGTATACCACGCACTGCGGGACACGAAACGCGAGGCTTTGCTGCTGCCGGAAATCCTCCCTTCCAGGACAAGTGTTTGCATTTCAAGCAAATATGGCTAGTCCTTAGCACCCAAAGCCGTTTCATTTTTTCAGGATCTCGAAATGGCGACGGGTTCGATTGTGTCGATTTTGAGTGTGCGGCTATCCCCCACGTTTCGCGTAGCACCCCCGAACGTGCGTAGTCGAGGCAATATCGTTTGTTACAATTCTTTACGAACCGAGAACGCTAGCCAGTATAGATTCCCCGCGCGATCTCGGCTCTGGATGGGACAATCAGTTAATGCAACAAAAACTACTCCAACATCGGCTCGCCAACGGCTTGGTAATTTTGGGTGAGCGTATGCCTTGGCTGGAGTCGGTCGCCTTCACCTTCATGCTTCCCGGAGGTACCTGTCGCGAGCCGAACGACCGCGCAGGGCTCGCAGGTTTGACACTTGAGTTATCGCAGCGCGGGGCTGGCTCGTTATCGAGTCGCGACGTCGTGGAACGACTCGATTTCCTCGGCGTGGAACGCTCGAGCCATGTGTCTACCTTCTACACCACGATGAGCATGGCTGCGATGGCTAGCGTTTTGAAACCGACGCTCGAAATCGCCGCCTCGATCCTGTTGGAGCCCCATTTCCCAGAGTCCGAGTTGGAGGAGGCTCGCCAGTCGGCACTCTTGGAGCTAGCATCGATCGAGGATGATCCTGCTCAAAAATGCTTTAAGGAGCTCAAGCAACTTCGGTTCGGCGAGTTGTTCGGGCGGTCAAGCCTGGGGAGTGAGGAAGGCTTGGAAGCGATCGAGCTCGAGGATTGCATCCGCTTTCACTCCCAGTTCTGCAAACCCAACGGATCCGTTCTTGCACTCGCGGGTAACTTCGATTGGGATGAAGTGGTCCAGACCCTGGAGTCCTTGTTCTCGACGTGGTCGGGAGCAACGGATACTGAGCCGGGGCCGGTCGTGCCCTATCGCGGTGCGGTCCATCTGCCCCATGAGAGCCAGCAGACGCATATCGCGCTGGCTTACGATGCAGTCCCCTACAACCATCCCGAATACTATCGTGGGCGCGGCATCGTAGGGATCTTAAGCGACGGCATGAGCTCTCGATTATTCACCGAAGTGCGTGAAAAGCGAGGCTTGGTCTACGCGGTGTCCGCTTCCTCGCACTCTCTCAAAAATTGCGGCAGCGTTTTATGCTATGCGGGAACGACCTCCAACCGAGCTCAGGAGACCCTGGAAGTAACGGTCGATACCATCCGCGCGCTTGCAAACGGCATTGACAAGGACGAGTTGTCACGGCTGAAGTCCCGGGTGCAGACCTCTTTGGTGATGGAGCAGGAAAGCAGTTCTTCTCGTAGCTCTCAGATCGCCTACGACTGGATGTATCTTGGGCGTGTTCCATCCCGCCAAGAAGTGCTGGACGAAATTCATGCTCTTACGTGCGAATCACTCTTAAAACACTTCCAAGAACATCCGCCGCACGGCTGGACCTTGGTAACAATCGGCCCCGAGGCTCTGGAGTTTTCCCATGCAGTTTCGACATGAGGTTCTGGAAAACGGCCTGGAGATCGTGGCGGAAGTCAATCCCGATGCCTTCAGTCAGTCTCTCGGATATTTCGTACGGACCGGAGCGCGCGATGAGACTCCCGAAATCGCAGGTGTTAGCCACTTTCTTGAACATATGATGTTCAAAGGGACTCCGACCCGGACGTCTCTCGATGTCAATCGCGCGCTCGACGACCTCGGCTCTCAATCGAATGCATACACCAGCGAGGAGCAGACGGTCTATTACATGAGCGTCCTGCCGGAGCATCAATCGGCGGCGCTCGATCTGTTGACCGACATGATGCGGCCTACGCTCCATCAAGAAGACTTCGACACCGAGAAGCAAGTCATCCTGGAGGAAATCGCAATGTACGACGATCAGCCTCCCTACGGCGCGATGGAACGAGCAATGGAGGAATACTTCGGTGATCATCCACTTTCAACTCGTGTGCTCGGAACCCGTGAGACGGTAAGCGGACTGACTGCGGAAGCGATGCGAGCCTATCATCGTCAGCGTTATGCACCAGGGAATGTTTGCTTGGTCGCAAGTGGCGCTGTCGATTTCGAATCGTTGGTTCGAGAAGCCGCAGAGCGAACGGGACGCTGGGAACCCGCAAACACTGATCGCAAGCGAATCGTGCCTCACCCTACGGTGGCCGAAGTGACCATGGTTCATCCCCCGGCTACGCAGCAGTACACACTGGAGTATTCCCCTAGCCCCAGCATCCTCGACCCTCAGCGATACGTGTATCGCATCCTGGCATCGATTCTCGGGGACGATTCCGGAAGTCGTATGTTCTGGGAACTCACCGACAAGGGGCTTGCAGACATGGCAGTCGCCTTCACCAATGAGTTTGAAGACTGCGGAATCTTTGGACTCTACCTCGCGTGTGCCCCAGAGCAGCAATCGGAGAATTGGGAACGAATCGAGAGTATTCTTCGCGGGGCTCGCACTCAAGCGATCACCGACAAGGAACTAGAACTCGCCAAGAACAAAGTCCGCGCGGGAATGATCCTCGCGTCGGAACGCCCCAGCAACCGATTGTTCTCCATCGGGAATGCATGGTTGTCCCGCCGGAAATACGAAACGGTCCGCGAAGCGACCGAAAACTATCAGCGAGTCACACGCGATGAAGTTCAGGCCGCATTCGAACAGCTTGCAAATCGCGTCCAGGTTCGCGTTAGTGTAGGGCCGGAACCCGAAGCCTAATCGTGCGAATTTGGGGGCTGGCTGAACCTCGATTCAACCCATTCGGCCTCGCAAAAATGAGTTGCGGCTCGTGAAAATAAACGAAGCCTCGCCAAAACAAGTAAATCCTCGTGGAGATGCATCATGCTGGACCTTGATAAGATTCGATCGCAGTTCCCATCGCTGTCTCGATTGCACAACGAGCAACCGATGATTTACTTGGACGGGCCCGCGGGTAGCCAAGTTCCCGAATGCGTTGCCCGTCGTGTTTATGATGCGATGATTCATCACAATGCCAATCGCTCGGGCCATTTTGCGACTAGTCACGAGGTTGACCAGTTGATGCAGGAGGCGCATGTCGCCGTCTCCGATCTGCTTCAGGCTCATGATCCCAAGTCGATCGCGTTCGGCCCCAACATGACGACATTGACCTTTCATTTCTCGCGAGCTTTAGCTCGCACTTGGGCCCCTGGTGATGAAGTCGTGGTATCGCGACTCGACCACGATGCCAATTACACCCCCTGGGTCTTGGCTGCTCGCGACGCCGGAGCAATTCTGCGGACAATCGATATCCGTCGCGAGGATGCGACGCTTTGTATGGATTCGCTTCGTTCGCAACTGAACTCCAAGACAAAATTGGTAGCGGTAACTGCGGCGTCCAACGCGGTGGGATCCATCACGGATGTTTGTGAGATCGCAAGACTGGTACACGGTGTGGGAGCGGAGTTGTTTGTCGATGCGGTTCACTACGCGCCCCATCGACGGATCAATGTCGAGGCGTGGGACTGCGATTACTTGGTTTGCTCCGGTTACAAATTCTTCGCGCCCCATATTGGAGTTTTGTACGGTAAGCCGGAACGAATGCAATCGTTGGTGCCATACAAACTGCGTCCTGCTCCCGATTCGATACCGGGCCGTTGGATGACCGGGACTCAGAATCACTCATGTGTCGCCGGAGTAACGGCCGCGATCGATTACTTGGCATCTCTTTCGACGTTGGATGTTGCGAGCTCCTCGCGTCGAGCGAGGCTCGACGATAGCTTCGCGCAGATCGAGCGAGCAGAAACGGAGTTGATCAAGCAGTTGATTCACGGCCTGAAGAAATTGGAATCGGTTACTTTATATGGCATTACGGACGACGATCGCATGCACAAGCGGGCTCCGACGGTTGCCTTTCAGGTTCGAGGTTTGGACTCTGCGACCGTTGCGAAGAAGTTAGGGGAACAAGGGATCTGCTGCTGGCATGGCAACTACTATGCGGTACCGTTAACCACGGCATTGGGCACGGACACCGAGGGGATGGTCCGCATCGGCTGCATGCACTACAACACTTCTCAAGAAATCGACCGCACCCTGGCTGCGATCAAGGGAGCGACGACTCGTTGAGAATCGAATAAGCTCCAAAACCAACCCCCCCCAAACCTCGCCCGCGCACCCTCAGCGTTTCTCAGCGTCTCCGCGTTTAGTGGCACGTAGGATATTTTGAAACGCAGAGGCGCGGAGAGCGCAGAGAATTGGGAATTGTTGAGAATGAAATAGGATTCCAACCCTAATCTCCCCTAATCCTCGACCGCGCACTCTCTGCGTTTCTCAGCGTCTCCGCGTTTACCGGCTCGTAGG
>JAGWWZ010000030.1 GCA_018970165.1 Planctomycetota bacterium
CTTGCCGTAACGGCTCGCAACGATTGTTCGATACCGGTCGTATCCCAGGGAGCGTCCGGTACCGACAAGCATTCATGCATCGAATCGGCTACCGATGAGTCGATTCGAGCCAGCAATCGCATTTCCGCGCGTTGTACCGCAAATTGAATGAACATCGCAATCATTGTCAGAATCAGACCGACAGCGGTGGTATCGAATGCCACATACAAGCCGCCGGTCAGGCTGTTCATTGCTTCTTGTGAACCGCTGGCAAGCGCTTGGGCGTCCATGTGACCCAGAGTGTCGGAAATACCTAGAACTGTTCCAAGAAACCCTAGCATCGGCATCGCCCAGCAGATGATTCGAATCATCGCATGGCTTGCATGCTGCGAATCACTGTCGAGATCCGCCAGATCACGCAGGTCGTCATCCATTTGCTTGTTACTGCGTCGCTTCACCTGCCGCGACAAAAACTCGGTCACACGCTGACCATACCAACTTCTATGTACCTTCGACTTTTGGGATCGCCAAAGTGTATCTAGCCACTGACTCAAGACGACTGCATTCCCGTGTGTCGCCGCGTCGAGATCATGACGGGCATCTACAAGGCATCGCAGAACCTCAGCACCCTCGTTGGACGCACGAGCTTGCATGAAAGCCATCCAGGACTTGTATGCTAAAGCCACACTCGCAATGCAAAAGAGCCACACCGATGCTACCGCCACCCAGTGACAAAGGGCGTAGCGAATCAAAATCGGGTTCGGGAAAATCGGAGAGAGAATCGATCCGTAGAAAAGACCGCACAGCACACTCCCCAAGACCGCTACTTGAAACAGCGGTACCTGAAAAGCCGAATCCATCCGTTTGCGTTGAAACATCCTGGGCATTCCTTGCCGTGTAATGATTGGCTAACTGTAGGTAGTATCGTCCGAACCAACAGTTCCGCTGTGGTTTGTACCAATTGTTTCCTGCCAATCGCAAGTCAGCTTGCTTGGTTTGCTTGCATTCGGCAAGGGTGCATTCCATGCAACCAGCCAGCTCGGGAAGCCAGACAAAAACAGGCTAGGAAAGCGGGGTTGTTTCGGTTGAGACTAACGGGGCCGAATGATCGATGCATGACCAGATGGCGCTCGTCCGATACTCAACTCACCGATTCACTTTCATACCCCAGGGGGAGGAGACTTTCTCAAGGCGTTGACCGTTAGGTGCGATGCGGTCAAACGCCTTGGGAGAGTCACCACGATCTGTAATGCTTGCAAAGCTCCTCCGCATGCTTTGGTATCAAGCGGTTCGCCACCGTAGCTGTATTACAGTTCTTCGATGCTCTGAGCGATCCGATCGACGATTTCGTCGGTGGTTTTCGGATTGAAAAGGACGGCCTTCCAGGCAGGGATTTCGATTCCGTGAGGACAGTAGCCGAAGTTGGTGGTGAAGCCCAGGCGCGCGTCGATTGCCGGGTCCATGGTTTTGAGCCGCTTGTCAAATAGATGTCGAATTTCACGGGCATACCTTTGCCGTTGGTCAGGGCTCAACTCATTGCGAACCATGCGTTGGTAGATTTCTTCTGCATTGCGTCCCTTGGGCAACACCCACCAATTGACGCTTGGTCCGTGGGTTGCAGCATTCAATACTTTGCAGTATTCGAGGTGTGCGAGGCGGTCCTTCAATCGCTGGGCGAGTTCTAGAGAGCGGGCAATAAGCAGTTGCCAGCCGGTCAGGCCAATTCCATTCAAGGATGCGATCGCAACGTAGGGACCGATCGCTGGTCGTGAGCATTCAAGCGTGAAGAGTGCAGGATCGCGTCGGGCATCGGCATCGGAAAAGTACGGGGTATCATGTACGGATCGGACCAGATACTTTAGGTCGTCCCGACGATTGACGATGAATGCGCTGGATGGGTAATGACCACGCCCCATTTTGTGAAAGTCGATGGTAACACTGTCTGCAAATTGCAAGCCAACATTTTTGCGCTGTGCATGTAGGACCAATTCCTGAAGACGAGGTTCCAGTTTCAATGGGTTGGTGTTGAGGTTGTAGTCGGTCAACATACACATGGCCCACCCGACTGCCGCATCGACGTGGATCTGCGGCATGGGGACACTGTATTCTCCGCATTTGCGTTCTATGCATTCGCGAATCGCGCGAATATCGTCGATGCCGAAGCCATCGGTTGTTCCGAACGTCGCGCATACGTATGCGATCTTGGCTTTCTCCCGCAGCAATTCGTCTACCTTTTGCTCGAGAAGATCGATGCGCATGCTCAACTTGTCATCGGTCGGGATCGAGATGAGATTATTAGTTCCGATTCCGAGCCAACCGGCAACGGTCATATTCGAATAATGGCCGGCTTCGGAGCAAATCCCGACGATGCGATGTCCCCCGAGTCCCGCTTGCATGGCACCCGGGAGGACCCGCTCGAGTCCGATTTTTCCGCCATACAGATTCGATATGGTCCCTCCGATCGTGAACACACCCCATGGATCTTGTGTGTGGTAGAAAATCAAGTTCGCGAGGGTGGTGATCGCTTTTACCTCTAGTTCATTGGATCGTTGGCTATATCGGTCGGTGCAAAGATTTGGGTTCTTTAGCAAACACGCAATCGCGCCGATGAGGGAAGCTTGGTTGGCAGGTCCACGCACGTTTTCGAGGTGGAGCGGGTTGTTCCAGCTGTCGGTTCCCCAGAAATACGGGAAGATCGCATCGCGTGCGTCTTTGAGGTTTCCCGGCAGTACATGAATCTCCGGATTCGCACGAGCCGTTTCGTAGTTTTGGCTCATGATCTGGGCGGGGGTGAGGGACTTTTCTGCCGCTACCGCCGCCAAGAGTTCAGAAAAAATTTGGGTGATATCACCCTGTCTCCATTCGAAGAAGGTTTCGACAACTTCCTGATATTTTTGACGATCCATGAGTGTTTCTGCTTTACCTTTGTTTCCCCTGTCCGCTTCGATATGCTTGACGTTGCTGTTCGACGGCTTCCAGGGTGATATCAAATTCGCTACCGGTCAATGAGTGTGCAGCTTCGAGTAGAAGGGCCCGAAACAGCGGTTGCTCAAAATCACTTCGGTGCCCCAGAGAAGTATAGAACGACTTCCCAGCGTCGCCCCGTACGAATGTCCATGCAATCGGTTGGCTGGGTTGCTCGGGGATGGTCCCTTTCCAGAGAACACGCGTGGCGGGGTGCAGCGGCAAGACTCGATAAAGGGAGCCTTGACTCTGCAGAATCGCGTTTCCGTCTACACGATGTGCGGCGATGACGTTTGAAAATCCTGGCAGGACACTTTCGTCCACGCTTTCCACCTGCGCGATCACATCATCGCGATGGTGACCGTTGTAATTCCCGCCGAAAACCTCAGCGTCGAATTCAGGCCATTGTTCCAATTCGGGAGACGGGGCATTCTCGCGAAGACAAAACGCATGGCTCGAGGTCCGGATCCCCAGAATCGCTCCCCCTCGGGCGATGTACGAACGGATCGTACTCATCGTCTCGGACTTGAGAGGTCGACGCCGGACGCTCAGCAATAACCCGTCGGCATTCGCCAATGCTTCCATGCCTGGGAATCGACCAGGCTCATTAGGATCCTCGAAGACGAATCGCACTTCGCAATCTTTCGCCAGGTGCATGCGGGCCCATGCGGTGAGTGTTTCCTCCGTCCGGTATTCGTCCTCGGAAATCATGATGACCCAGCGAGGGCGACGGTCCGATTTGAAGCGAAACGGTTCTCCTCCAAGAACTTGATCGCTTGTGATCGTCTGGCAGACGCTCCGTTCGATGTGGTCGATGACTAGATCGGTTCCCGAAAAGTGATTGACGTAGGGCCAGCACTTGGGGTTGTACATCGTATCGGTCAAATCGCGAACCAGTACAGCATGGAAACCATGCGCGGTCAGTTGCCGCAGACCAAAGGGTCTTCCAAGGACACAGACGTTGGTATGGACTCCGCACAGTAGTACATGTTCGATACCGTGCTGTTTCAAGATTTGCCAAATCTCAGTCCCCGAGTCGCTGATGTAGTCCTGATCGCTATCGATTCGGATCGCAGGCGTTTGCTGTAACCACGGTAGCTTCGGATCCCTACCCATCGAAGCGAGGGTTGCTTGCCACTGCTCGTGCTCTATGCGTTCATCGTCTTCGCCCCCATCGGACTGATCGACGGGATAGGGGAAACCGGACTCACTCTCGATGGCATTGCACCATGATCGAATCGTATCGGGAGCCTGGGTTGGGTGCATGGTTTCCTTGGACCTGGCTCGGCTAGGATGTTTTTCATAATGTGGCATGCAATCGCTCGGAGCGTGAATAATCGTCGCTCCTTGCTCCCGCATACGATTGACGAACGCATCGATTCTTGGGGCGAGTTCCCCGACTCGCCGCACAGCATTGAGGCAATGATGGGAATCCCACACATCGCAGATGATCACGGCGACGCGATCGGCAGGCCATGTCTGCGATTCGACAACTGGAAGATACCGCTCCGTACCCTTGCTCTGGGGAATCTGTTTTCGAAGTTGAACAGAGATAGCCGCCGACGGATCAACGGCTACCACGGGCTCGATAAAAATCGTTGTTGCGAAAAGACAAACCAAGTTTCTGAAACAGAAAAGGTCGCCGAATCGCGCACCGTTCCAACGTAAAAAGCTGGACAGGATTTGCATCGCGGGGAGGGCAGTGACGGGGTATGGATACATTGCGGTTCTCGGTTTTGCAAACTAAACTTCCGACGCGCACGCTCGTGCGTGCTCGTTCCGAATCCGAAGTATACGCAAAAGAGTCGACCATGATGCCACTGCCACATCAAGAATGCCGTTGGGGTATCCTCTCCACCGCGGGAATTGCCCGCAAAAATTGGCGAGCGATCGCCAAATCGCACATCGGCCGGGTCGCCGCAGTCGCTAGTCGCGATGTCGTAGCGGCCGAGACGTTCATCCGCGAGTGCCAGGCGAGTTGTCCCCAAAAATCGACTCCTAGCGCGATCGGTAGCTACCTAGGGTTGCTCGAGGATCCTGGGGTCGACGCTGTCTACATTCCGTTGCCCACCGCGATTCGCAAAGAGTGGATCATCAAAGCCGCTCAGCATGGCAAGCATGTCCTCGCCGAAAAACCATCGGCCCTAAACGCAGAGGAACTCCAAGAGGTCCTTGACGCATGCCAAAAGCATCAAGTGCAGTACATGGATGGTGTCATGTTCATGCACAGTGCCAGACTTCCGAGGATTCGCGAAGTTCTCGATGATCACGAACGGATCGGAAACATTCGCCGCATCGCGTCGCATTTTTCGTTTTGCGGCGATGACGTATTCCGAAGCGCCAACATTCGATCCAATTCGATGTACGAACCGCATGGTTGCTTGGGGGACCTCGGCTGGTACAACATTCGATTCATTCTTTGGGCCAATCAATGGCGTATGCCGACCAGGGTTACCGCGACTTGTCTGGCGACGATCCAAGGCAAAGGAAGCCCGAAGCCTGTGCCGTCGGAGTTCTCGGCGGAACTTTGGTTCGATCATGGCGTGACAGCCAGTTTCTACTGTTCATTCATCACGGTGAACCAACAGTGGTCGCATGTCAGTGGCGATCGAGGAAGCCTGTTTGTAGATGACTTCGTATTGCCGTTTTATGGTTCCGAGGTCGGATTCGAAGTGTCTCGTCCTCAATTAACGATCGATGGATGCGACTATCACATGCATCGGCGCAGCGAGCGCGTATCGGTATCCGAATACGCAGCCGGTTTTTCCACAGCGCAGGAGGTGAACATGTTCGACACCTTCCACGATACTCTCCGATCCCCGCATCCTAATCCGAAGTGGGGCGAAATGACCATGGCAACGCAGCGCGTGATCGACGCTGCGTTTCATGCGGCAGGACTGAGCATTTGAAGCTCAGGCAACAAACGGTCCATCACCCTACGAAATCTCTATCGACTGCGCTATGAACCAGTGTTACTCATGCGCGAAGTAATCGATCACCTGCACTTTATCCAAGTGCGGTTTGAGAACGTCGACGAAGGCCTTGTGTGCAGGATGTGGTAGGTATGCAGCGCGCCCCGCTTCGTCCTTGAATGTGATCAAAAAACAGTGGGTGAACCCGTTGGCCAATCCTTCGGGACTGTTGTCGGTCCCATATTCGAAGGCGCTGATTTCAGGGATTTTTCCCTTCAAAGCTCGGAAGGCATCGACCACTTTTTGGATATCCGCATCAGCGGTGCCGTCCTTGAACTTGAACATGACCACATGCCTCAAAACTCGCATCGATTCATCCTTTGTATTGCCGCTCGCGGACATCGCTCCCTGGTACATTACACCAAACACAACCAAGCAAAGTGCGGCCGACATAACGCAGGCCGACCGCCAGAGAGTTCCTGGGCTTGTCGCCGAAATGTTTCGTGTCATCATCTTTCCTTCTGCAAAAGTTTTTCGATTTCCAACGCGAGCTTCGGAGCGAAGTTCGTCAGTTCGTCACATCTCTAGATTATATTGTTTCTTTCATCGCTTTGCTTGACTGGTACTCCGGTAGATAGGATCGATTTTATCATGCGGATGATTGGGTTCGCTATCTCGGCATTTCTTCTTCATAGTGCATTTGTCGGTTCACCTCTGGCGGCCCAGCAGGGGGATACATTCGGATATCCTTACGCACCGGAAAAGCCACTTGCCGGGGAGTTGCAGTTGGTGGGTTCAACCCTAATGCAACCGTTGGCGTCCCTCTGGGTCGAGGATTTTCGAGATACGCACCCCGAGATGCAAGCGATGATCGATTGCAAGGGTTCCGAGTCATCGTTCCCGTTATTCAAATCGGACAAACCGACGATCGGCATGTTCAGCCGAGCGATCAGCGACGACGAGTTGAAGACAGCCTCTGCGAAGCAAAATGTATCGCTCCATGCCACGACCGTTGCATACGACGTTCTCGCAGTCATCGTTCATCCGGAGAATCCGATCGATATGCTTCGCTGGGATGCCGAGCGATCCTCTTTGTGGAGCGGCAGAGGCAACACAACCATCACGAAATGGAGCGATTTGGGGGTCGACACGCCACTCGGCGATGCGTCTATCCTGCTGCAGTTGCCGACCGCAGAGCATGGCCTGCGGACCCTGGCCGAGCGGTTCCTTGTTGCGGATCTCAAGCGAGAACAGTATCAAGCAAACGAAGTAGCGAATCCTGCGGACATCGGTGATGCAGTACTGAAAAACCCAAATGCCATGTCATTGATCAGTGCGACACGCGCTCGCGGACAAAAAGTAAAGGTTCTTCCTATTCAGATCAACGGCAGTCGCGTTGTGTCTCCATTCGATGAAGACAGCGCAACTGAGGGTTACCCACTCGTGCGGGAACTGACCCTGGTTTTTCCGTTAGACGCCAAAGGCCAACGTCATCCACTGATTGATGAGTTTCTGAGTTTTGTTCTGAGTATCAGGGGACAGCGAATCGTGCAGCAAGATGGATTCGTACCGCTCGGGGCATCGGTCTTGGATGGGCAGCGGGAACGTCTCGGATGGGAGGTTGTGAAATGAGCATGGGTACCAGAAGCGACTTTAAGACCGAGACAAATTTACAGGGGCCGATTGGGAAACCACAAAGTATGTATCGCAAACCAGTACTCTTCCTCACTTTCTCAGCGATATTCGGAGGGGTTCTCGCCCTGGTGGCAAACGGTCAAGAGATTCGCGACCGAGATGCGGATTCGGATGCGGCAGGACAAGCCCAAGGGCGATACTACCAGCCCGCACAACCTGCATCTTCGCAATTTCGATTGGGTGTTCAGATTCGGAATACGAACACGGGCGTAGTCATCACACGGGTTGTTCCTGGTTCCATCGCTCAGCAAATCGGGCTCGAGACCAACGATACCATCATCGCTGTTAGCGGTTACCAAGTTGGCGTCGTCGAGGGCCGAACTTATGATGTCGGTGAAGAATTGGTGCGCCGCATGTCGAGACAGGGGACCGCAACACTGCTGGTGCTGAATCATCGCAATGGACAACTAGTGAACATCCCTGTGCCATCGGATCCATCGCCAGCAGCCGCTGTGCTCGGGACCGTGAACACCAATGACCGCACAAATGCCTACCCAAGCATGACGCTCGAAGTACGTTTGGTCGATATCACGCACCCTCAGTGGCGCGATGTTGTTATTGCGGAAACGCAGACGGTTGTCACCGGTAGATGGCCGCTAGGGTTCCGGCTCGATTACGATCCCGCAGCGATACGGCCTAACCATCGTTATGCGGTTGAAGCCCAAATCAGTTTGCGCGGCCAAACAGTCCAACGTACGCTTGCTCCGGTAGCAGTGAATTTGTCAGTGCCATCGCCGCGCGTTGACTTGACGCTCACATCGTCCTCGCAACCCAACGTATATCCCAACCCTGGAGCGAGTACATTGTCCCCGATCGATCAAGTGGATAGCTGGTATGTAGAATTGTTAGGTAGGAAGTTGACCGATCGTGAGAGTACGGTCTGGCAACGGGAACTGTCGCGTGGAAAGCCACCTCAGGAGATACTTGCGACGATTCTCGGCAGCTCGGAATACTCGGATCGGTTTCGCGGAGATCAGCGAGCGTACATCACCGCCGTCTTCCAGTATCTCAATAGCCGAAGTCCATCCCTGCAGGAATTGACCCGCTGGCAAGCGCGATTAGTACAGTTGCGTGACGTTCGTTTGACATTGGTCCAAGAAATGCTTCGAGAGAGTATGAAGCGTTAAGTTCTTCGAGCGCGTGGAAAGCTGCATTGGATGAAAAAGCCTTGGCATGACAAGCTAGCCATTCTCTCCGGGGCCAGTTCTGGTTTTGGGCTGCATCTCGCATTGGTATTGGCGCAACAAGGCACGAGGCTGGTTATCATCGGACGGGATCGCGGACGGCTTGAAAGGAGTTGCGAGTTGGTTCGCAATGCAGGTGCCCCAGAAGCGATCGCATTTTCTGTGGATATCACCGACGAGGAATCTTGGAATGGAAATCTGGGGGATACCGCGGGTTTGCGAACCTTCGTCGAAAATCATGCGATCGATTTACTGGTCAATATCGTCGGCCGCTCGGATCGAGGACTGCTGGAAACGATGAAAGACTCGGATCTGATTGGGCAGTTTCAAGTCAATGTCCTATCTACATTCAGGATGACCAAGATCTGTTTGCCAGGCTTGAAGCGAGCCAGAGGCACAGTCGTGGACATCGCCTCTTTGGCTGGGATACTCGCCGGGTCAGGTATGGGGGCTTATTCGTTGTCGAAACATGCGTTGGTGGGGATGCATCGCCAGTGGCGCATGGAGATGCATGAAAGCAACGTCCACTTCATGCTCGTATGTCCCGGGCCCATTGATCGCGGCGATAGCGGGGATCGCTATAGCGAACTGGTCGAAGCGAGAAACCTGGATCGCGCAATGTCGAAGCCAGGTGGCGGCGTTCGACTGAATCGTTTGGACCCAGAACTGCTGGCGAAAAAGGTTGTTGATGCCGCCGCTCAACGCAAAGTGGAGTTGGTTATCCCATCAAAAGCCCGATGGCTGGTGGCATTGATGTCGCTCTGCCCAAGCTGGGGAATGCGGATTCTGCGCAATCGCTTCAGGTAGAGGCTCGTGACAGCTCCTCGTATGATTCAGTCAGACCCTTTGGTCAGAATCTTGTCCCGATCCTGAGGGTGATCATTGCGATACTACTTTTTTATCGCACAGCGAGATCGGAAATCGGACCGAGAGAATGAACGGCTGTTCCCCCTCGATCCAATGACCATACGTTGTGGTCACAATCGTACCGTCGGGGAGAAGTTCGACTCCCGGATAAGCACAATCGGAACCTTTGTAGTTCTTTTTGAGGCGGATGCGGTATTGTCCGGGTAGGCCTTGAACCAGGTCATCGTAGGTCCCAACCCACGCTACCCAATCTCCCTTGGTCTTGGAAGTATTCCCCGACCGAGGAACATCGCGAAACGAGATAAAGAGTCGGCCATCGGGAAGATACTTGGCAACATGGCGATCTCCCGAGAGAGTATCAGGCAATTCCCTAGGTTCCGACCATGTGTCCCCGTTATTGGAACTGAACATGACATGGGAGTTTTTCACTCGGCGATTTTCTCGAAGTAGCATCGCAAGTTGTCGTTTATCTGGAGAGAACACGGTACCGGGCTCACACAGGTGAACGTCCTTTGAGGTCTGCAAAGTTGTAGGTATTGACCATGTCAGCCCGCCGTCGTCGGATCGCGATGAATAGAGAGTAAACCGCCCTTTCTCCGAAGATGGTTCGCGCTGAAAAAAACGTCCGTCATCGTGGAACAATGCTCGGTAGGAACCTGGAGAAGATAGGATGGGGATGACGGAACCCATGGTTACTATGCCGCCCCACTCTCCGACCGGCGTTAACTCCGACCAAGTGACACCGTCGTCGGTGCTATTGGCCATGCGTACTGGATACAGACCGCTGAAGAGAATAAGTCTCTTGGTGCCCTGCGAATCAATCACACGGTGAATGGTGGGCGTTTCTTTGGATGTCTCCCAAGACTTTGGAGTGGGTAGTCGCTCGGACCAAGTCTTTCCGCCATCGGTGCTTCGCTTGTAGTAGATTGGCCCCTTGCCGTGACCACCCGGATAAACGCAAAGAATCGTCTTGCCGTCTTCCAATAGAACGGTCGTTGGATGGCCCAGGTATTTTCCTCTTTCGCGATCAACGACGACCTGCAGATCCGATGCATCATTCAAATCGACCAATGGAAACTCTTGGGATAACGCGGGGTTGTTCGAAAAAATCCAAAGGGCAAGTGCGACTAGGAACGGTGTGGAACAGCCAAGGGTGAATATCTGTTTTATTTGGTGCATGATGTTTTCCGTGGAGTTGTTACAGCATCCGCTTGGCTGCTTCGACCATGTACATGGTGCCGCAACCGGGGCAGAGTAGATACCAATCATAGCAATATGCTTGGCCAGGTTTTGGGGCTTTCTTTTTCGTCTCTTTTTTCATCAAGGGTGTTTGGCATTTACGACATGCTCCCCCCTCTTGAACCTCAGCGGAATCGGAATTTTCTGAGGGCAGTGATGCCTTTTGGGACGAATCCGATTTCGTGGCTAGAACGGTTGCGGCATCTTCTTCGTAGCCCGAGTCGGGCGGCAGGCCATATTGCTGTGCGGCCTGGACAGCAAGTTCATCGCAACGTTCGTTTTCTTGAACTCCTGCGTGCCCTTTCACCCATTTGAACTCGACAGTGTGCCTTTCGAAGACTTCGAGAAATCGCTTCCAAAGATCGACGTTTTTTGCTCTTTCACCGGGCGCTCGAAACCAGTTGTTGCGATTCCATTTCATCACGGATCCACGAGAAACAGAATCCACGACGTACTTCGAGTCGCTGAAGAGTGTTACATTGCACGGGCGTTTTAGGCTTTCTAGGGCGACGATTACCGCCATCAATTCCATGCGATTGTTAGTGGTCTTGCGAAATCCTCCCGACAATTCTTTACGGTGCTTCCCTGACATCAGCACAACGCCGTATCCTCCTGGCCCGGGGTTGGGTTCCGCCGCCCCATCGGTATAGATCGTCACCCGCTCTCTTTTCGAATCGTTGCGAATTTCTGTTGTCACTTCGGTGCAATTGCTTGTTAATTTGGGATGTGATCACGCGGCGTTGAAAAGCGTTCTGCTTCCTTGCATGCTCGCTGATAGTATAACGAAATCGCAGAGCATGTCTGATTCCGAGTGATAGGTACTCATCCGCCCATGTTCCGGCTGACTGGTCGTGGGACCCAACGGACTTAGCAGGATTCCCAGGCGGTTTGGTACCGGTTGTAGCGATTGCATCGGCGACAAAAACAGGCTTAATTCGGAATCAGGCTCAAGTCTCCCGGTGGTCAAGGGCCTTTTCGAACTAGTTTTTCACTTGAACAGCCCTTCTCCATAGTTCTGTCTCCTCAGGATTGTCAGGTTGATGATGAAACGTCGAAATCGAGTTGCAGCCAAGCGTGATTCGGGGAAGAAACGTCAAACCAGGCCACTTCAAGTCGAGCAATTGGAAGCACGGTTGATGAACGCGATCGATACGATCGAACTGGGGCTTGAAGCGTTTAGCTCGTCGCATCTACAGAGTCAATCCAACAAGGAGATTGCAGGAGAGTTTGGTTTCGGCAGTACTCGGGGAAGAGGTCTAAGCAATCAAGCACCAGTAATCGTCAGCCCGATTTCGTTTTCTACCGGATCGATTGCTACAGGTAACACGGCTCGTGCCTCTGTTCTCGCATTCGCAAGTTCGGGTGAACAAGGGTTGATCTATCGGTGGTCAGTGGTAAGGGCACCAAGTGGCTCTAATCCCATTTTCTCAGCCAACAATTCGAATGCTGCGAAAAACATAACGTTATCTTTCGATCAAGCAGGGGAGTATGAGATCATGGCTACTGCGGTTGGACGAACCGGTCTGACTGCATCATTCACCTCTCGGCTCACGGTCAGCCCGACCTTGACTTCGCTAAGAGTGATCTCAGCCGATGGAAGAGTAGTCAATCCAAACCTTGCCTTCAACACAGCGACCATTGATCCTGCGTTTCGAGTGCAAGGTCTCGACCAATTCGGTCAGGTGATGCAGCAATCGATTTCACCAACATGGACGATGCGTACTGGGCCTGCCAACGGCAGGATGACTCCGGTGTCACAAGGCGAATTCACCCGGTTCCAATTCAGTCATTTCGATCAATTCGGAATTCAAGCGACGGTGGGTGACAAATTCGTTCGCTTTACCGTGCAGAATGTTCGCGCCACTGCTCGGATGGATTTGCTCGATTCGTCCGGGGCCTTGATTCTCGATGGAACACCGGTTTCCGTTTCGAGCGACCGGTCGATTGTAACGATGCGAGTATTCGATCAGTCGGGCAATTTGGTTGCCTCTCCGACCAATGTTTTGTGGACAACGCAATTAGCACCAACGGGTGGAACTGCACGAGTCACAATGAATGGCACGCAAGCCACCATAATCTTCAATCGAGTGGGGACTTACGATCTTTTAGCTCAAGCCAATGGTTTGTCGAGGGTTGTTCGTTTTCAGGTCAATCCTGTTTTGACTTCGCTCGCGTTGACACCGAACAACGCTTCTGTGCAAACTGGGCAAACGCGACAGTTCGCAGTCCAAGGCCTAGATCAGTTCGGTGTGGCGGTTGCGACGGTGCCGGCAGTTGCATGGACCGCAAGTGGCGGAACGGTATCTTCGAGTGGATTGTTCACTGCCGGTCAACTAACAGGCCCTGGTTCAGTGACGGCGGCTAGCGGTGCAGTACGGTCAACCGTTCAGTTAACGATCACGGCACCGACCACAACCACGACATTACAGCTTCGCGATGCCGCAGGAAATATCCTGAGCGATGTGAATCCGGTGACCGTTACCGGTACACAGCTTCGAGTGGATCCTCGCATCGTCAACTCGACGGGCGGGATCGTGAACAGTGCGCCGGCAGTCACGATGGCTGTCAGTCTAGCCCCTACAGGCGGGACGGCCACATATACCCAAAGCGGATCCACTGGAAACATCGTATTCACTCGTTCGGGCAGCTACGATTTAAATTTCTCCAGTGCTGGAATGACCCGACGCCTTCGCGTTACCGTGAGCGCTACCTTAACGACCCTGCAGCTAACTCCCTCTTCCGTCTCCATTCAGTCAGGCCAAACTCGACAATTCAGCGCAGCGGGGTTGGATCAATTCGGGCAGACCATGGCCACTGTTCCGACAATTACATGGACCGCAACAGGTGGAACGATTTCGACGAGCGGGCTGTTCACTGCTGGGCAGGTAATCGGTGCGGGCTCGGTCACGGGGGCTAATGGAACGGTCGTGGCGACTGCTCAAGTCACGATAACGGCACCTCCGGCAACAACGACCACCCTGCAGCTGCGCGATGCCGCTGGAAATGTTTTGAGCGATGTCAATCCGATTGCAGTGACCGGAACGCAACTTCGAGTTGATCCTCGGATTGTCGATGGGGGCGGAGCAGTCGTGAATAGTGCTCCCACGGTTACGATGACCGTAACGTCAGCACCCACGAGTGGAACGGCGACACTGACCCAAAGCGGCTCAATAGCGAATATTCAGTTCAGCCGAGTAGGCAGCTACGACTTGAACTTCTCCAGCGGAGCAATGACGCGTCGACTTCGCGTCACCGTGAGCGCAACGCTGACTTCGCTGCAGGTCACCCCGGGCTCGGTATCCGTGCAAACGGGCCGTACACAGCAATTCAATGTGGCTGGTCTCGATCAGTTCGCCCAAGCGATGGCTACTGCACCGACAGTGACATGGTCTGCCACCGGTGGAACCGTATCATCAAGCGGCCTGTTCACCGCAGGCTCTGTTGCCGGATCGGGGAGCGTTCGAGCGACTGCTGGCGCGATTTCAGCGACGGCAGCAATTACTGTGACAACGGCGCCTTTGGTGCCATTCCAGAACGCTGCGTTATCGCAACTTGTGCAAACCTATTATGTCGATCAGATGCTCAGTCGCACGGAAGTCATGGCGATACTGCGTTCGGTAGGAAGCGATTCCGTGGTGGATTCAGTAGAACTCAACGATCTTCGCACATTGGTCAACAGTACTCAATACGTGATGCCAGCGCATGTGCGTGGATTGGCTCGCAACACGGTTACCGACAACCCCGCGAACCTTAGATTCCAAGGACAAGCGGCTGGCAACTTGACCGCAGGCTCATCGTCGACGTTGCTCAATCGGTTGGTCGATAAGTGGTTCCTCGGTGCCGACTTGCCGACAGTGACGGTGTCTTCTTTGGCTTACTCATCGGCTGTCGGAACTCTTTTCAATGTCGGACCTTCGCTTGCGGATGTTAAGCAGGGAATGGTTGGAGATTGCTACTTCCTGGCTGCTGCCGGATCGATTGCGAGCAGAAACCAGCAAGCGATTCGCGATATCTTCGACGACAACGGGGATGGAACGTTTACTGTTCGCTTCTTCGGACGCAACAGTAGCGGCGTTGCGACACCGGACTACGTAACGGTCGATCGTCGTCTCCCGACCTACTCGGGAGTCTACTTGTATTATGCCGGTTACGGGTTTACTTCAAACAGTCCTTCGACTGTTCTTTGGGTTGCGTTGGCTGAAAAGGCATACGCTCAATGGAATGAGACCGGCCGCGCTGGTCGCGATGGCACCAATAGCTATGCGGGGATCGAAGGGGGCTGGATGTCGGATGTCAATTTCCAAATATTAGGATACAACTCCACCAATTACAGCTTCACGACGACAACTCAGCAAACATTGATCAATGCTATTGGGAGCGGTCAAGCGGTCACCGCGGGGACGAAAGCCACTGTAGCCAGTGGTTTGGTAGCTACTCATGCGTATTCGATCACAGCATACAATAGCTCGACGGGTCGATTCACTTTGCACAATCCATGGGGCAACACCCATCCTGCGCCGTTAACGTGGGGTGAATTGCAGGCCAATTTCAGCATGTTTACGACCACGGCACCACAGGGGTCTGGTGGTGAAGTTGTTTCTAGCGGATTCCGCAGTCAATTGTTGGTGAGGGGGGAATTGGTCACTGCGCCCACTTCACTAGCGCATCGTCTTGAGATAGGTCTAGTGTCCAGTCGATCAGAGCAACTGCAGCGGTCTGCCGGTTGCGAAGCAGAATGGATTGCGATGGCATGGCTGGAAACGGATCCGTCAACGGAATCATCAGCATTGGAGATAATAGATCTCCCGAGCAATGTCTTGGAAGAAGCATCGGATGATATCGAAATCGAAGGTGATGCGACGAGAAATCGCGTGCTGAAGGATCTCGCCTTAATGGACTTGTACATCAGCATGGCCTCGCGTTAGGCCTTTGAATTGCGATCTTGGCTTATGAATCTTTTGAAGTAGATAAAAAAAGGCTCGGGGATATCCCGAGCCTTTTTCGTATCAACTATACGTATCAAATATTCCGGCCTAACCGCAGCTTAGGTGCTTGCGGCTGGAGCAACCGGGGCGGCGGGTACGGCTGGTGTTACCGGTGCGACTGGTGTGTTGCTTGGTGATACCGGTGCTGGTGGAACAACAGGCATGACCTGCATGGTACCCGAGTCGACTGCGGTTCCGCAGTCGCTGCATGGTGCAGCGGTCATCGCAGCGGACGAACCGCAACCGCAGTCGCTGGCCGAACCGCAGCCACCGCAAGCAGGTGTGGCTTCGCAGCCACAAGCTGGTGCTGGAGCTGGTTCGCAGCAGCTAGGAGCAGCACCGCAATCGCAGCGGGAAGCCTTGCGTGCATGAAGACGAGCGAACAAGCCTACGCGACCACCGCAATCCGAGCCACCGCATGCGGGTGCTGGAGCGGGTGCACAGCAATCCGAATGAGCTCCGCAAGAAGCCTTCTTCGAATGCAAACGTGCGAGCAATCCAACGCGTCCGCCGCAGTCCGAGCCACCACACGCAGGTGCTGGAGCGGGTGCACAGCAATCCGAATGAGCTCCGCAAGAAGCCTTCTTCGAATGCAAACGTGCGAGCAATCCCCCACGGCCACCACAATCGGATCCGCCGCAGTGGTTTGCATGACAATCAGATGCACCGCTGCATCCATGCGAGCGGCCGAACAAACGACCGCCGCAATCGGCCATCGCCGAAGAACTAAACGTTGCCACCGCCAAGGCGGCAAAAGCCATACCGGCCAAACGAATTCTAACCATACTACACTTCCTCCCGAGAGAACAAGAAACATGATCCACGCAAAACACCTCGATGCACATCCTGATTTATGGATCCGAGCCTGACTGTACCTCGTCGTCCCGACCGTGCGGCAACTCTTCGCAAGCAACTGCTCTGTAAAGATTTGCCGGTTAGGGGCTTTGCGCAATTTAGGTAAAACGGAAGAGTAGCAAACTTCCCATGGCCGTCAACACGGGGAGCAAAGACTTTCAGGGACAAAATCAGCCCCCCGAATGGGAGCAGCTGCACTGTGCGATGAAACCGCAAAAATACGAGAAGTTTGATTCATTCACTTCGAGGACGCCTCAACAGGAACGCTGGAATCGTGTATCTTCGAATCTTCGGAGGCGTGGGCCATCGAACCGAAGCGGGTTTTTCCATCTGATCGCATACATCCGATCGCAAAAGAGGGTTACGAATAGTGTTTCTGCCATTGGGCGTTTTCTCATTTTCGCAATATATCTTCGGATCTCTGTTGTTCTTGCTGTCCACGTTCATCATCGGGATTATCCTTCTGCAACGAGGCAAAGGAGGGGGCCTGACGGGTGCGTTGGGGGGGCTGGGAGGTCAAAGTGCCTTTGGAGTGAAGGCAGGAGACCTTTTCACTCGCATCACTGCCGTCGCCGTCTTGATTTGGATTTTTGTTTGTGCCTTGGCATGCCGCTGGTACCTACCAGAGGATCTCGACATCGTAGCTGATCCAGGGAGCAGCACATCGATTAGCGGTCTATCGAACGAACGTTCGGAAAGCCCTGGGTTGGACCTAAATACGGAACCCGTACCAGGCTTGGCACCGTCGGCTAATTTGCCGGGCGATTCTTCGACACTCCCTACGGTTCCATCTCCCGCGATACAAAACCTGCCTCCACAAACACCTGCAACCAACCCAGAGGCCTCCAACACCGAAAACGCCACCACCCAACCACAGGGCTCGGATCCGCCGACTTCTCCTCCGCCTTCCGAAAAACAGCAATAGCTCCCAGGAGCGTTCCTTTGTTGCAAAGCATGACAGGCCACGGGCATGCATCTGTAAGGCATGAACCGTATACGATCGACGTCGAGGTGAGGACTGTAAACAATCGGTTTCTCAAGATCTCGCCAAAAGTTTCGGATTTGGTCTCCCCAATCGAAGTTCAGCTGGAAAGTATCGTCCGCGAATTTGTACGTCGTGGAACAGTGTCCCTCTCGGTACGAGTGATGCGGGAGGATCAGGCCACAGCCGCCCGGGTTTGCCAAACCACGTTAAAGAACTACATAAATGCTGCCAAAGCCGCAATCCAAGCTGCAGGAATGCCTTGTTCCGTTGAAATTGGGGCCATGCTCCAACTGCCAGGAGTGCTCGAATCCACGGGGGCAATAGACTCCGAGGAACTCCTAGATTGGGTGGCTCAGGCGATCAGGAGTTCCCTTCAGAATCTCAATTGCATGCGATCCCAGGAGGGGCAGGCCATGGCGCAACAACTGAGCCACGGCATCCAGCAGATTCGTGGGCTGAAGGCAAGAATTGAAGAGCGCGCACCGCAGGTCCTCGAGGAATACCGCAACCGATTGGAGTCGCGAGTACGAACAGGGCTGTCCGATCTAGGGCACTCGGTCGATCAAGTCGATATCGTCCGGGAAGTTTTGCTCTACTCTGACAGATGCGATATTCGCGAAGAGATCGTGCGTTTAACAAGTCATCTGAACCAGTTCGAGCAAACGATGCAGAGCGGCGATTCCCAAGGAAGGCGATTGGATTTTTTGATCCAGGAGTTGCTCAGGGAAACCAATACGATCGGCTCGAAGGCTAACGATGCTGCAATCGCACACGATGTCGTGAGCATCAAGACCGTCATCGAGCAGTTGCGGGAATTGGTCCAGAACGTGGAGTGAGTATGTCCAATCCTCCGGGTAAATTGATCATTATTTCCGGTCCCTCAGGTGCCGGAAAATCAACGGTTGTGAACCGCTTGCTCGCGGAATGCACCCTTCCCCTCACGCTCAGCGTTTCAGCCACGACTCGTCATCCTCGGCCTGGTGAAACCCACGGGAAAGAGTACTGGTTTCTCTCCCCAGAGGATTTCGCAGCCCGAAAGGCGCGAGGGGACTTTTTGGAGGCAAAAGAGGTTTTCGGACGTGGATACTGGTATGGAACCCTCGCGGAGACCGTTTCGTCTGGTCTAAAGTCTGGGAAATGGGTAATCTTGGAGATTGACGTGCACGGGGCAGCGACTGTACTGGAAGTTCACCCCGACGCGATCACTATTTTTATCCATCCCGGTTCCTTGGCGGAATTGGAACGGAGGTTGCGCAACCGAGGAACGGAAAGCGAAGCCAACATTTCGAGACGGTTGGAGGTTGCTTCGGAAGAATTGGCGATGATGCATCGCTATACGCACGAGGTGATTAACCGAGAAGTAGATCAAGCGGTCGCAGAGCTCTGTACTCTGCTTCAGAAATACGATTTAGGGTGAGGTTCGAATGCTTGAAGAGTTGAAAGAAGAAGAAATCGTCAACAAGGTGGGTGGTCGGTTCAAGTTGTCGACCCTTATCCAAAAAAGATTGGTTCAACTCAATCGAGGGGGACGCCCCTTGGTCAATACCGAATCCGATGACAAGATGGAGATCGTCATCCAAGAGATCCTGCAAGACAAGATATTCTTAACCACCAAGGGTGAGTTGAAGATGGTCGGAGAAACGCCGGATCTCGGTGATCTTCTCGACCTGGATGTCGGAGATTCATAGCGGAGATGAAACCCAAGAGAGTCGTCCTGGGAGTCGCTGGCGGAATAGCGGCGTTTAAGTCTGCGACCATCGCAAGCCGACTTGCCCAGGCCGGTCACTCTATCTCGGTAGTTCTGTCTGAAAACGCGACGCGGTTCGTAGGTGCAGCGACCTTCACTGCTCTGTGCGGCAACCCACCTGTGATCGATGGTTTCGATTCCAGATACCCTTTGGGACCGCATATCGAGTTGGCCAACGGTTGCGATCTCTGCATCATCGCGCCAGCCACAGCGAGGATTCTCGCCAGTTGCGCTCTTGGGTTGGCGGACGACCTGCTGTCGACTCTCTACCTCAATCTCGACTGCCCAGTTCTCTTCGCTCCAGCGATGAGTACACCCATGTGGAACGCCCCAGCGGTTCAGCGCAATGTTGCGCAATTGGTGAGCGATGGTCATCACATCGTTGGACCGGCCGAAGGTTGGTTGTCATGCCGCCGCACTGGTGTTGGGCGCATGGCGGAACCGGATGTCATCTTGAGCGCATGTCAGGAATGGCTCAATTAGGGTTGCCATGGCACATATCTTGATCACCTCCGGTCCGACACGGCAGTATCTCGACCCAGTGCGATATCTCACGAACGCGTCGAGTGGTCGCATGGGAACCGCGCTCGCGACTGCAGCCCTTGAAAACGGGCATGAAGTCACGATCGTTTCGGGGCCAGTGGAAGTCGATTATCCGGACGCCGCGAAAATCATCCGAGTGATGACCACTCTGGAAATGATGGATGCCGCTGCGATGGTTTTCCAAAAGGCCGATGGACTGATCGGCGCGGCTGCTCCCTGCGACTACATGCCGCGAAAAGTCGAGGCCTCAAAATTGTCAAAGACCGGCCAACCTCTGCAACTTGAGTTGATAGAAACCCCCGATATCGTCGCGACTCTCGGAGCATCCAAGAGATCAGATCAATGGGTCGTCGGTTTTGCGCTCGAAACCGATGACGTTCGCTTTCGTTCGATCGTCAAAATGTCCAAGAAGTGCTGTGATATGATCGTTTCCAATCGCGCCGATGCGATGAACTCCGAAAATAATTCCGTGGAGATACTCTTCACCGACGGTCAACTCCTTGAACAAATCGATGGACCGAAGCTGGAGGTCGCTCGAGGCATACTGTCATGGATCGCGAAACGCTTGATCAAGGAATCGCCGTGAGTCTGGAAGCTTATCCCAACATCATCATCCCCGAGCGGCCGCTCGATATTCTGGTTGTGGCACCGCATCCGGACGATGCGGAATTGGGGATGGGCGGGACTATCTGCAAGCTCCTCAATCGAGGATGGAACATCGGTATTGTCGACTTGACCGATGGCGAGCCAACTCCGCATGGCTCACCGGAGCTGCGTGCCGAGGAGACTCGGCAAGCGAACGGCATACTTGGGAATCCTTGGCGTTACAATTTGGGATTGAGAAATAGATTTCTCGAACCAACGCTAGAAAACCGACGTTGTCTCGCAGGCTTGATTCGCCTAATCCGCCCCCGTTGGCTCTTTGCACCCTACTGGCAAGACGCGCATCCCGATCACACAGCAGCAACCGAACTGGTCGAGGCAGCACGTTTTTGGAGCAAGTTATCCAATTCGGATCTCGCTGGTACCCCTTTCCATCCCGAGCGAGTCTTTTACTACTACTGCATCCATCTCAAACTGCATGCGCAACCAACATGGATTATGGACATCAGCCAGGAATGGGATATTAAAGCTCGTGCTATTCAGGCTTATCGTAGCCAATTCATTGCGGGGCGGGAGTCTGCGGAACCATCGTTCATGGAGCGTTTTCGGGAAGAAGCCGCATATTGGGGTAAACTGATCGGTGTGCGATACGGAGAACCCTTCGCATCCAAAGAGCCAATAGGACTGCGAGATCTTGCACACCTCGTTTGACAAACATTCACCTAGGAATCTTTATCCGACTTCGGATCGGAGGCGATTTCTGTCCGAAATGCTCTGCTTGGGCAGCGCATTAACGTTCGGCATCGCGGGATGTGATTCCAACAAAATGCCAGGACAACCAGGGAGCGGAAAACTCAAAACGGTTGCAACGACTGGGATGATCGCAGATCTGGTGCTGGCAATAGGCGGAGATCATATCGCGATGACTCAACTGATCGGAGCGGGCGTTGATCCTCATCTATACAAGCCGATTCGAGATGACATTGTTCAAGTCCTCGGATCGGATCTTGTCTTTTACAACGGACTGCTGCTTGAAGGGCGAATGGCCGAACTGTTTGCGAGGGCGTCTACGGCAGATCGCAGAGTGCTTGCTCTATCCGACGCCATTCCGGCTGAAAAGCACATGAGTGAGCCAGGCACCGATGCGACAGACCCCCATATCTGGATGGATGTTTCCATGTGGTCGATCGCGACGCATTCCATTGAGCAAGTTCTGTCGACAGCACTTCCAGATCATGTATCGGAGTTTCAAGAGCGCGGCGAATCGCTTCGAAAACGTCTTGACGCTCTGGATCGTCAAGGACTTGCCGCCCTAAGTTCTGTTCCCATTCATCAGCGTGTTTTGATCACATCGCATGATGCGTTTCAGTACTTTGGCCGACGTTACGGGATCGAAGTCCAAGGCATTCAAGGGATGTCGACTGCATCGGAGGCGGGTTTGCAGCGGATTCCGGAGTTGCTCGATTTGATTATCGCCAGATCCGTGAAGGCTGTCTTTCGCGAATCGAGCGTGGCTGGAAAACTCATCGAAGCATTGGTAGAGGGGGCGGCATCACGCGGCTACCAGTTGAAAGTCGGAGAGGAACTCTTCTCCGATGCGCTGGGTCCGCGAGGTTCAGGGGCGGACTCGTACATCGGAATGATGGAGCATAATTTCCGAGAGATATCCACTGCCCTCGGAGGGGAGTGGCAAAACTGACCCTCGGGTATCGCTATACGTTGCGAGGATTTCGCTGCAGCATCACTTAAGAAGCAAGGGATCATCGAGGTCGTCGATCAATCGCCCCGCAACTTCAGCCCCAAGCCGGTTAGCTTTTCGCGAACTTCGGTCAAGCTGGTTACGCCGAAGTTTTTGCATTCGAGCAGATCGTCACCTGTCTTTCGGATCAATTCGCCGATCGTGTTGAGCTGCAATCGGACCATGCACTTGCGAGCACGTACCGAGAGGTTGAGTTCAGAGATCGGTCGGTCAAGCAACATTTGCTGATCCGGAGTCATGCCGCTCAAATCCAAAGGTGGCTCCGCCTCTCGCTTTTCGTGAGCGAACTGGCCCAAGGAGAGCCCTCTGGCTGTGAGCATTTCTTTGATTTCAACGAGCGATGTTTCGCCAAAGTTCTTGCTCGAGAGCAGTGTTTGCTCGGAAACACGAGTTAGGTCGCCGAGGGTGCGAATACCCATCTTCTGCAGGCAGTTGCGTGAACGAACGGAAAGTTCGAAATCGGTTACTGGAATATTGAGAAGCTGAGCGAGTCGCTCATTCTTCTTTTGGGAATCTTCGTCGTACAGGATGTTTCCGCCAGCTGCGGCATCCTTCAGGTACAGCTTCGCGATGTCGTGATTGGGGTCTGTTTCGAGAATGCGACGGTAGCAGGCCTGTGCTCGATTGAAATCGCTGCGATCTTCGTACATCAATCCGAGGTTCAGGAGCGTTCCAACGTGCGAAGGAATCAGCCCAGCACCCCGTTGATACAGTTCGAACGCTTGCTGGTCGTTACCCATGCGGTCATATTCGACGGCGAGTCCGAAAAGTGCGCCCGCGTGCTTGGGGTTGTGCTGCAATGCCCGCTGGTACAGTGCGATCACTTCAGGCAGATTCCCGCCGATCGCTGCAAGAGTGGCTGCACGTTGGTAGGGGTATTCAGGATGTTGTTCGACAGGGCCGAAAATGTTATCGAGGAGCTTCAAAGCATCCTCTTTCTTTCCGATGTAACGGTAGACTTCCGCACGCGAAAGTTGACACCATTCGGTCGTGTATCCTGATTTTTCCGCAGCATCGTAATACTCGAGGGCCCGTTCGTACTGCTCCATCTGAAAGCACGATTTCCCGAGATAGTATTGCGCCAGAGCGCCGCCATCCCCTTGCCGAAGTGTCTGTTCGGCTTCGCGGAACTTGCCGAGCAAATATTGGCTGACCCCCAGTCGCGTCATCGTCGCAGGCGAAAGATTGCTGGACTGTTGCAACTCGCTGACGGCATCTCTCAACAGAGCTACTTGAGTTAAGTCCTCTTCGATGGCTCTAGTGATACGTTCGATGTCCTGTGGACCGAACGACTGATTGGACAGTACAATCTCGCGGATATCGATTCCGGGTGTCACCATGCGGTCATTTCCCTAAAAAACTTTCGGAGTCTGATCAAAGCCGGCAGTGGGAGTCGAACCCACAACCCCCGCATTACGAATGCGGTGCTCTGCCAATTGAAGCTATGCCGGCGACAGCTGCCCTTGCTACGTCCAATCCGCAATTCCCGCCACAAGCATTCCCCCAATGGAGGTACCGCTTCCTGGATTCGTAAGGTCCTAAGAATACGGACCTTGTGCGGGAATCGTCAAGGGCTACGCGGTACGGTTAGCCATGGCTCGACCAGGAGCACTGGCCCGGCGGGGGAAGCGATCCGCATAGAAAAGCCGTTCCCACCAGGAAGGATGTCGTAATCTGCGGTCATTCATCGCGACCCGATGCTGCTTTCCAGTCCGAGTCTCCAGAATCAGGCTGTCCTGGTGCACTTGGCTCACCACCCAGTACTTATCGACCTCGTAAGAATACATCTCGCCATGGGTAGACGGACTTATATTCTTAGCCCGAGGCCCTGGGGAAAGACTGTGCTTTTCGCGGGTGTATACCACCCAGTCGTTTACTTTGAATCGAAAATCCATGGCCGAACTCCGGACGGACCAAAAGATCCTTGTATCTCATCAAACCATACTCTGTAGCCTCAACCACTCGAGCCCTCGCAACAAAAAATCGCAAGTCGTCGAAGGACGATTCAGAGGTGGCGTTTAATCCTTAAGCCACTGAACTGATTTTCACAACTCTCCTGCTTGAATCTACTGCAATCTGGCCGAAAAGCCGGTAAATTTACAGGATTTCATCCTGCCTTCGCATTCCGCAAAAGTCACCTAGCTTTTCCGATTCATTAAAACCGGCATAATGCCGATATTCAGAACAACTCGTTGCCCCGGAGCGTGACTCGCTTGAAACGTATTCTGTTTGTCTGTTTGGGGAATATCTGCCGATCACCGGCCGCCCATGGGATCGCCGAGTCGATGATCGCCGTTCGGGGTTGGGGGGAGCGAATTTCGGTGGATTCGGCAGGAACCTCGAATTATCAAGTGGGGAAACCCGCCGATCCGTACATGCAACGCGCCGCCCAGGCCCGAGGCTATTCTTTGCAGACACGCTCCAAACAACTTACTGACCGCATGATTCGTGAGCACGATCTAGTGATCGCGATGGACCGGGATAATTACCGGGAAATTCATCTGATTTCCCGAAGTAATCCCTCTAATGTTCGGCTCCTCAGCGACTATTTGGATGCTCGTTGGCCTAGGGATGTGCCGGATCCCTATCAAGGGCCCGAACAGGGTTTTGAATATGTGTTGGACATGCTGGAATCCGCCTTGCCTGCCATTTTGGATTCCTTGGATACCGCACCGTCGGAGGAATGCTAGCCAACGACAGGTGCCTGGAACAAAGGATACTCGTTGTGAGAACCTAGGGATGGCGTTATGATTACGAACGGGTTCCGGGGAGTCTCGGAAGCCCAACACTCGCGTCAAGCAGAAGGACTCTCGCACGTTTTATGTCCGATCATTGGAACTCCCTGGCCAACTTGCTTGGCACCCCCTCCCTCGCCCCTCAAAAACCCAAAACAGAAAGCTCGGCCAAAACAGAAAGCTCGGTACGGGTAGCCGCAGAACATCCTGCGGTTTCCCCAAGCGATCGAGATGCTTCTCCCGAGGTGGCTTCGGAAAACGAGTTGGCTCCGGAGCAGCCGAAGACGGAGAAGTCGCGGCTGAAGACCTCTTGGGACGCCGTTGCCAATTTCTTCGGAGTGACGACGAAAGAACCCGAGGTCGTTCGGGAACCGCAAGTTGAGGAAGCACCTCCCCCAATGGTTGCCACCACTCCTAAATCTAGCGCTGTTTCGCCGAAACCTGCCGCGAGAAAGGGAAAGCCAAGCATGTGGGAATCGGCTACCGACATGTCGGAGGAAGATTCAGCAATTTCAACTTCCACGGAAACTCTTAAGGGTGAATCTCCTTCGAACGAAACACCAGATCGACGGGAATCTGCCAAACGAGAATCAGTGCGTCGCGATTCACAGGCTCGAGAACCTGCGCACCGTCGAGAGAGCGGCGCACGGGGTGAGAGCGGCGCACGGGGTGAGAGCGGCGCACGGGGTGAGAGCGGCTCCGATGAAGGCATAAAATCCGACGGCGAACCAGAACGACGATCTCATCGTCGTCCCCCTCGACGCGGCCGCGATGCCGAACCTCGAGGCCGCGATTCGCAACCGCGCGACGTTGTATCGGTTAAGGATCGCGAGCAACCTCGCCACTCTGATCGTCAGGAATCCCGTGCTGAAAGGAATGTTTCCCCTCGCAACGCGGTCCAACGTCCTCACGAACCACAGACTAGCACATCAAACCAAGAGTCTCGCCCAGCGAAAAAGCAGTCTGGGTTTGGTGCTGGCATTGTTGGTGAGGATGACGATTTCGGCCGAAAGGGCAGCACCTTTGATGATGAATTTCAAGGGGACGAAACCCATGCTCGCACACACGATGGGCGAGATGACGTGGACGAGCTTTCGCACGACGATGGCTCTGCTCATAGTGAAGAGGATTCCAGACCGCGTCGTCGGCGTCGTCGCGGCAGCCGCGGAAGAAAGCATCGCGATGATGCGGACATCAAAGATGAAGATCGAGACGTCGATGCTCGCACAAGCCGTACATCTCGAGATGATGACTCCGATGAGCAACCTTCAGACGATGGCCCTTCTGTTCGGCAAGTGAAGATTCCATCATGGACCGAAACGATTAGTGTCCTAGTGGAAGCAAACATGTTGAACCATCAACGATCTCAGAGCTCTCCTCGTGGAAATTCAAGAGGACGAGGGCGCCGTTGATCTATTCGCATCTCTCTATTTCGCCTTGATAGCTGCACCATTTTTGCGATACTCCAACGCCCGCTGTGACTTCGAAGGCAACCCCCCTAAGAGTCTCGGTCGTAATCTTGTGGTGAACTGGCAGTAGGCCAAGTGCCAACAATTACTCTGTACTCAAACAAGGATTAACTACCTGTGTATAAAAACCTCAACGCAACGATTCTTGGTGTTTCTGGGCGACAAAGCGAACTGATCGAATTGGCGATGACATATGGCTTCCAAGGATTGGACATCGATGCGGAAGACCTAGTCAAGCGGGTGCAACGAAGCGACTTTGATCGAGCAACTCGATTCCTGACCAGTTCCAAGATGAAAGTCAGTGGCTTTGATCTTGCGATTGATTTGGATGCCGATGACACCGTCTTTGAAAAGTCGTTGACCTTGATTCCCACAACGGCCGAGATCGCTGGCAAGCTTCAAGCTCGGGCTGGATTCTTGCCTCTTCCTGCTGCTACCGATCGCATGGCGTTTCCTGAGTTCTTTGAAGTGATCAGTAAGCGAGTGGAACGAGTCGCACAGATTTTTGAGAAGAACAACCTACTGCTCGGACTGAGTTTTTCTACCGCGGAAGAACATCGCCAAGGGAAACAGTATAAATTCATCCAGGATGTCGAAAGCTTCCTTGCTCTGTTCCGGTCATTCAAGAATCCATCGATTGCCGTCATCATTGACAGTTTTGACTGGATTGTCGGCGGCGGAACGTGGGAGCAATTGGCTTCCATCCCCGGGAATCGGGTGGCGTCTCTCCGGATCGCCGATACCGAATCGATACCAACCATCGCTCAGTCCACGCTGGACAATCGGCAAATCTCCGGCACAAGCGGGTCGATCGATAATGTCCGATTCCTGCAGGTTTTGAGCAAAAATGGGTACAATGGTCCACTGACTAGCTTCGCTGCCGCTAGCCAGTTCGCGGGAATGAAACGCGATTCGATCGTAGCGAAAACCCAAGATGCCTTGGATCACGTTTTGGCAGGGGCTGGACTACCGACTTTCACCCGCCGACCAGATATGATATTAGAATCCACTGCCCCGATCCTCGAGGATATTGGTCTCGAGGCATAGATCGCCAGTCGAGCTCTTCGCCTCGAACGGTAAGTCGTAGTGGCTTGTGCAAAAGTTGATTGAGAGGTTGGTATGACCAGATTGACCCTGCGCGTTGTCCAAGGGGCAGATCGGGGCCGTGTGTTTTCAGATCTTAGGCCACCAATCACAATCGGTCGCGAGGAAGGGAATACCATCCAACTCAACGACGAACGAATCAGCCGGTTCCATTGCAAGATCCAAGAAGACAACAACCACTTGGTACTCACCGATCTCGAAAGCACCAACGGAACGCGGGTCAATGGACAAGATTGTCAATTGCGGATTCTCCGGTTCGGCGACATCATCTTCTTGGGCCGCAGCATGCTGTTATTTGGTACACACGATCAAATCGCCAAGAGCCTACAGGACGATTTGACTAGCGAGGGCGATCACTCAGCCGTCGCACACACGAAAGATGTCGCGGACTTTGACCTCGACATGGATTTTGACCAAACCGTCACCCAGTCGGGTTCGCTGAGCGTACTCCCCGACATCCCTGAGCGGTTGAGTCCGAGCCAATCAGCGCAGTTGGCTGAGTTGCTTGAGTACTTCCATGATCGAATTGGAGAGATCGTCAACGCAGTCCAAGTCGATGAAAAAAATCCTAAGATCCAACTCGACTTGGCGACCTGGCAACACATTCTCCAAGTCTACAGTCGTCTCGCGGAAATGATCCGCGGTATCTCCGATCCAGACTTCAGGCTACCCGGTTAAGTTCTGTCCCATCGGTGTGGGACTCGTTAATGTGGACCTTCATTCACGCATCTCAGTGAGCCCTTCGATATCAGCGGATGCTCGTTCTCTACGGATATAAAAAGTACTGGGCTCGTCGCGTCAAGAAATCGCTGACCCCCTCGCGAACTCGAGGATCATCGGCATGGACCAGCGAGCCATCGCGGATTCCCTCTACCACCGCCCGACTTCCGAGCAATCGATGAAGCGAACGGGTCTCCCATTCCGATTCATGGAGGCGACGCAAAGCTGCTGCGATCGCAATCCCGATCCCTACCGGCTCGCATCGGGCGCGGTCGGTGACAATCACCTCAACTCCGTGACACAACTCGCCTTGGAACTTGCTGCCGTTCGGCGTGAAGGAACGGGGGATAAAGGCGACTCCGGCCAGCCCTTGTCGATTGAGTTCCTGAGCCAACGGCCCCGACTTGATCCATGGTGCCCCAAGAATCTCAAAGGGTGTGTCCGTACCGCGACCTACGGAGATGTTCGTGGTCTCTAAAAATCCGATCCCAGGATACAGAAACGCTTGGCGAAGGCTCCGCATGTTCGGCGAAGGATTCACCCAAGGCAATCCTGTAACGTCCCAAGCACCGGCTCGATTCCAGTTCTCGCACGGGACCACCGTCAATTCAAGATCCAACTTTCGTTCCTCCCGAAACATCATCGCGATCTCACCGATGGTCATGCCGTGACGAAGAGGCATCGAGTGATAACCTACAAACGACTCGGTTCCTGCGTCGAGCATGGGACCGGAGACGTCGATCCCATTGATCGGATTGGGATGATCGAGCACGATGAACTCTCGCTTCTGTTCTGCGGCCGCTGTCATCGCTTCACCCATCGTAGAGATATAGGTGTAGTATCGCGTCCCGATATCTTGGATATCAAAAACCAAGGCATCGATTTCAGAGAGCATCTCAGCGGTCGGCTTTCTCGTTTCTCCATAAAGACTGTAGATGGTCAGTCCTGTCGCACGATCGACGCCATTCTCGATGCGACTGACATCGAGATTACCCGCAAAGCCGTGTTCCGGGCTGAATAGCGCGCTCAACTTGATTCCCTCCGCATTCATCAAGATCTGGGTCGTGGGGACTCCCTGCGAGTCGAGTCCGGTTTGGTTGGTGATCAGTCCGATGCGTTTCCCTTGCAAGGGCTCGAAGCCTCGCTCTTGAATCACATCGATGCCGAGTTTCACGGGTTTCGGACTTTCGGTCCAGACGTCGCTTCGAGCAGCGGAACTCGCGATGAGGTTGACGATCTGGCCCGCTAATCCGTTGACCGATCCCTCTCCGTCCGGATGGAGTCGATTGCTCAAAAACACGAAGAAAAAATCGCGATCCGGATCGATCCATAGGACGGTACCTGTGAAGCCGCCGTGACCAAACGCTCGCGGGCTCAGCAAATCACCTCGATTCGATGAAAAGCCGGTTTGCATATCCCACCCCAAACCTCGCATACCTCCGGGGACACGGTTCGCACTGGTCATCAATCGTTTGGTTGCCGGTTGGAGCCATGCGATGCTTTTCCCATCAGCGCCAACCGGTTGCGATTGCAACATCGCCTGGGCATACTTCCGAAGATCATCCAGGGTTGAGAACAATCCTGCGTGACCAGCAATTCCGGCCAACGCCCAGGCTCTCGGATCATGGACAGTACCGACAATCCATTCCCCATCCCGCTTCTCAGTCGGGGCACAGCGATGACGTTGCTCTGGCGGAACTCCATAACCGGAATCAACCATTCCCAACGGCTCGAGCGTTTTGACTCGCACGTACTGGTCGAGCGACATGCCGGATCGCTTTTCAATCAGCTTCCCCAGAACGATAAAGTTCACATCGGAATACTTAAAGGCCTTGCCCGGTTGAGCTTGAGGCTTGAGTTCGCAAATTTTTTGCCACGCAACTTCGGGGCCATCGTTGTAATCGCTCATTGGATTGTCGGGGATCAATCCGCTGGTGTGAATCAGCAGTTGCCGAACGGAGATTTCCTTTTTTCCCTCACGTCCGAATTCAGGGAGATATTCAGAGGCTTGGGCATCGAGGCGGATCAACCCCGCCTCGATCAAGTGCATCACTCCCGTTGCGGTTGCCACCGGCTTGGTGATCGAAGCCATGTCGAAGATCGTATCGAGCGTCATCGGCTCCGGTTTCGGCTCCACGCTTCGCAGTCCGTAGGCTTTGCTCCACGTCAGCCCTTGGCTCGATCCAAATCCGATCACACAGCCCGGCATCTTGCCCGCTTCAATCGCCTGCTCCACCAATCGGTCTACCGATTCAACCCACTTGGCATCACCTTGACCGAATTGGCTCTGTTTTGATTGGCCAACTTCGCCTTCTTGCGCAAGTGCCATTGTTCCCGTAGCAACTAATCCCCAAGCAATCAGTCCGCATGCATGAGCCATATATGCCATGGCATCTCGGATCCTTAAACACAACAACATATGGGAGCCCTTTCGGAATGCAACGAAACGTGAGATCATCATCGTAGTCATTTTTTCGCTCGTAAATACTAGGAGTCCATTCTCAGTGACAAAGGATTTACCCCTCACCGAATGGGACCATCCCGAATCCAAGCAATTGGACTCGTTGTCCCCGTTGGAAATCGTCCACCTGATGAATCGCCAGGATCGTCTGGTCGTGGATGCGATCGAGCGTGTGGCGGACGCGGTGGCCGAGGCGATTTCCATCGTCACGGACCGATTGCGTCGATCGGGGCGACTAATCTATGTGGGTGCAGGAACCTCGGGACGATTGGGGGTGCTCGATGCTTCGGAATGCCCACCGACTTTTAGCACGCCTCCCGAAATGGTGGTCGGTGTAATCGCAGGAGGAAACACGGCGTTGACTCGGGCTATCGAAGGAGCCGAAGATGACATGGATGCCGCGGTGGCGGATCTCGAACCGCTCGATATCCAACCCAATGATGTCCTGGTAGGAATCGCTACCAGCGGCAGTACCCCCTACGTTGTCTCCGCGATTCGGTTTGCTGCTTCTCGCGGTGCTGAGACGATTGGTATCGCGTGCACCGAAGGTTCCATGCTCGCCGAGTGTGCTCAGCATATGATCTGTCTTTTGGTCGGACCGGAGATTCTAAGCGGTTCCACTCGACTCAAAGCTGGAACCGCCACGAAGATGGTTCTCAACATGATCAGCACCGGTGCCATGGTCGGCCTCGGTAAGACCTACGGCAACCGAATGGTCGATCTCAAACCGACCAACGCAAAGCTGAAACGCAGAAGTGTCCGACTCGTTTCCGACATCTGCGGAGTTGATGCCGACATCGCAAGCGAATTGCTCGCGCAGTGCGACGGGGAAGTAAAGACCGCTATCGTCGTGCATCTTGGAAAATGCAATGCCGATGCGGCACGCGATGCCCTAGCGAAATCCAACGGTCAACTGCGTCGTGCACTGGAGCAATTCACCGCCATTGTTCATGAGGATACCGTCTGACATGAACAGACTGATTCTCGGTTTGGACTGTGGCGGAACGAAGACGACTGCTGCCCTCGCAACAATCGCCGAGGAGTCCTCCGATGGTCGGGATTTCGAGATACTCGGCACAGGTGTCGCTGGCCCGTCGAATCCTTGTTCGGTGGGCGAAGAACTCGCCTATGCCACCGTGAGAACAGCGATTCGCAGTGCCTTTGAGATCGCAGCAGTGACTCCGGAATCGGTCGATTCACTCGCATTGTGTATGGCCGGCATCGGTCGACCGGAAGAGATGCAGCGAGTCCGTGAGTGGGCCCAATCGCAATCGCTCGCGAATCGCATCATCGTCACTGAAGACATCGAGCCTGTCCGTTGGGCCGCTCTGTGGGAAACAGGACACTTCTCAATTCAATCGTTACCTTCCGACCCGCCATCCTGGGAACGGATCGTCACGCTGATTTCGGGGACGGGTTCCATCGCTTGTTGCACGGATATGCCAGTAGGCACGGAGAAGCCAGGAACGACCGAGCGTGTCGGAGGCTGGGGCTATCTGCTCGGAGATGAAGGGAGTGGATTCTCGATCGGGCTCCTGGGATTGAAGAGTGCTATTGCGACACATGATCGCGGTATGCCGACTACTGAGATGCACCGCGAGTTGCTCGATGCGCTGCATTGTCGAACAGTCCCGCAATTGATACCCACTGTGTATCGCATTCCGTTACCAAGAGCGGAGATTGCAGCCCTGAGTCGGATCGTTCTGCGATATGCGGATCATGATCCACAGGCTCGCGATATTGCGGATCAGACAATCGCGTCTCTATCCTTGCTAGTTCGACTCGCACTGCAACGGAACCCAGCGAGCCAAGGCGATTATCTTCTCGCTGTTACAGGAGGTCTCTTGGATGCAGAATCCCCTATCTTAAAGGGAATCCAGGAGTCGCTTGAGGACTTGCAATGCGGCCCTTCTCTCGTTCACGTGGTTCAAGCCTCCGTTCACGGGGCTCTTTACATGGCTGCAAAAGCAATCAAGAAACCGCAAGCATGATCGAATACTGTGAGGAAAACATCGTCGTCAAAATCGGCGGGGCCTCCTTGTTTGGTGGATCCGGGTTTCTGAACTCGATGCACGCGATGGTTCATGGTGAGCCTAGACGCCGTGTTTTTGTCCTCTTGGGAGGAGGCGAGACGGTTGAGTCGATGCGATCTTTGCACGATCGGTTTCCCCAACTTGATCCCGAGCAGATGCATTGGAGATGCGTGCGGCTATTGGATGCCACCTGGGAAATAGGCTGTGAGTTGTTTCCTGGAGCCATTGGTATCACCGATTGGGACGATTTAATGACTGAGGCTGTCGGCGGGCAACCGGGTTCGATCTACCTAGTTTGCGCATCTGCTTTCTACTCGCCGGCAGTCTTGTCTCGCATCCCGCAGGAACTACGACCCGCCCACGACTGGGATACAACAACCGATGCCTTAAGTTGGGTTCTCTCGAAATTGATTGGTGCCGCTGAGCTTCGAATTGCAAAACGTTGCCCTGTGGATTCTCAGATGACAATCGCTCGAGCCGCGAGGTTGGGTATGATAGATTCCGAATTAGTCCGGTTGGTCGGTCTCAGCTCATCTGCGAATACCCCGTCAATCCGCTTTGTTCAATTAAAGGAGTCCCCATGATTCAGCGAATGCAGAGTGGAGCATTGGCTATACCAGCTTTGCTTCTTTGCTTGGGAGTGATCGCATGCAACCCTAGCATCGCATCAGCTTGGTCCTTTCAAGCGAGCCCCGCGGATGCTGCCCAAGCGCAAAGGATCTCCGAATTGGTCGCCGCCCAGGATTGGCTCGGTCCGATATCAGCGATCGCTCTGTCTCCATTCTTTGGTCTTGCCTGCTTGTCCGGTATTGCAACCTACGGACCGGACTGGGTTCGAAACTCGCCGTTGTTGTCCGTCTCGGGGCCGCTCAACAATCCGGTTCTCTTTTGGATTATGGCTGCGCTTACGGTCGTTACAAGTCTGCCGCGATGGACGAAATTCAGCAAGCCGATCGCGATGGCTCTGGAGAAAGTGGAAGCCTATTCTGCGATTATCATCCTGATCGCGATTCGAATCTCTGCGAGCGCCGTGGATGCTTCGACAAGTCCGGAGGTGGCAATGACCACGCCCGTACTCTATCAGGCCGGTGTGCTCTCGCTCCCCCTTGAGATCTTGCTGTCTTTGGCGTTGGCCATCAACTTAATCGTCGTCAATACGGTCAAAATCGTCATTGACTTTCTGGTCTGGTTGACTCCGATTCCCGCCATCGATGTCACCTTGGATGCGATCGGAAAAGGAATCGTTGCGATACTGCTCGGGCTCTATGCCTTTAGCCCGCTACTTGCGACGTTCCTGAATTTTCTGATCTTCTTTTTTTCTGCGATGGTCTTCTTCTCTGCCAAGCGATTGATCGTGTATTTCCGAGAGATCTATATCCGACCTACGATCCAAAGAGTGCTCGGAATTTCGCCGTCAGCCGCGAGCTTGCAAACTGTCTTTTTGTTGCGAGCCTGGAACGGTTACCCGCGCCGTACAAAAGCAAAATGGGTTTCGAGTGCAAACGGCAAAGCGAGCAAATTGTCCGTGACTCGCTGGTTCACGACTCGCGAATTCGAACTTCAGCCATCCACAGAGAAAACAACCGTTGGTTTGGTCTCCGATACGGCCCTATTCAACTCCCCGAATGGGCCTATCGTTTTGGAAGCCCGCAAAGGGGTTTTCGCAGCCACCGAAACGAGTTCCCTCACTCCGATTCCTCAAGGAGTCTGATCGATGTATCTGCATAAGAACAAAGAATTCATTCGCCGCTTTATTTTGTCAGTTGGCGTGATTGTGTGTTGCGGCATGCTTTCGCTTGGATCGATAGCTCAGGAGAGCAAACAGTCGAGTGTGAAACCTCAAGGCGAATTCATCTACGATTCCGCATCTTTCCCCAGTTGCCATGCTTCCACCGTAGCCGAGACCGACCAAGGATTAATCGCGGCATGGTTTGGCGGCACTCACGAAAAACATCCCGATGTCGGTATTTGGATATCGCGTCGAGAAAAGGACTCATGGTCCGAGCCCATCGAAGTTGCGAACGGCGTCGTGTCCCCTAGTGAGCGTTATCCCACTTGGAATCCGGTTCTATTTCAACCACGATCGCGCAGCGGTGCTGCCGCGCCTCTCATTCTCTTCTATAAAGTTGGCCCCAGCCCTGAGACTTGGTGGGGCATGATGATGACCAGTTCCGATGGCGGTTCGACATGGTCGAAACCCACCCGACTTCCGGAGGGAATCCTCGGCCCGATCAAGAACAAACCGATCGAACTTGCGGACGGTACATGGTTATGTCCATCCAGCAGCGAAACGGAAGAGGAACCTAGCAAGTGGCAAGTCCATTTCGAATGGACCAAGGATGCAGGCAAGACATGGTCGCGGACTGCGTCACTCAATGATGGTGTCGCGGTTCAAGCGATTCAGCCAAGCATTCTGCAACTCGACACCAATCGACTGCGCGCGATCGGACGAAGTCGTCAAGATCGGATCTTTGAAACGGACTCGGTCGATGGCGGAAAAACTTGGTCGCCATTGCGACTGGGCGAATTGCCTAACAACAACTCCGGCATCGATGCGATGACGTTGGCTTCCGGTCTGCATGTGATTGTCTACAACCATGTCCCGGGCACCCCTGGGGAATGGGGAGGGAAACGTACTCCGCTCAATGTTGCTACTTCAAAGGATGGCGTTACATGGAGGCCATCGGTGGTTCTCGAGAATACGCCCGGCGAATACAGCTATCCGGCCCTAATTCAAACACGCGATGGCCGCATTCATATCACCTACACGTGGAACCGCAAAAAGATCAAGCATGTAGTGCTCGATCCGTCATCGCTCTAATCTTTTTGGGTCACACATTGCGATCACTCGAGCGGTAGCTTCTGTAGATCGATCTCGGGTGGAGTGGGTGAAAACGTCTGCCGCTCGAAGGTCTCTCCCGGTTTCTTGGTGCCGTTAAAGAAGCCGCAGTTTCTCAAGTAGAAAATTGAGTCCGACGAACCACCGTCGAAGTCCAATCGATGTTTACCTTGCCCGGTCGCATCGACGGAAAACCTCGCCTTCAAGCACTCGTGCCACATTCCTTCTTTATCGCGTACCCAGATGTTTCCATGCTGACCTCGTCGCATTTGATCTCCGGTGCTCGGATCAAAGTTCTCCAAGAACGAATGGAACCCTCGCAGATAGGTATTCGTCTTCGGGCGTCGAAAACTCGCAATCAATCGCCACTCGTTATTTGCTTTATCGCCAAACCATGACGTGTAAACCGTGCTGCCATTCTCGTCCGGCACGACGCGTGTGAGGAACCGATAAGTACGTCCTGCTTGCCAGGGGTAGATCAAGTAGCTTTGGCCTCCGGATCCTTCGTTACCAAACTCGCCCGTCTTGACCTCGGGGCCTTTCGCGAGCAATTGCACGCGTTGATCCTCAGGGATCTTGCGAGGGTCATCGGTTTGGAACGGACTCCAGACCGAGAACAAGACACGGCGCTCAGTAGGACTGTTCACTTGAATACCGAAGTAGCCCTCGCCAAAACCATTGGCCATGAAGTAAGAACCGATGGGGTCTTCTCCGTCGGCGACCGTGATCTCACTGTATCCATATTCAACCGAGATATCGCGAGGAACTTGGTAACTCAAATGTACCGATGGACCGCGGCGTCCCCAATAAAACATGTTCCCTTCGTTGGTAGCTACACACGTCACTTGTAGTCCTTCGGTGTTGGAGCGAACGACGAGTCCTTTGATTTCGACAGCAGCGCTGCTGTTTGTCGTTTCTTGCGTCCGTAGATCGACTCGCACATAGCCTGCTTGCTGCACATTGAGCGTTCCCACGCTATGAGATGCAAATGCATCTCCGCGCACGGATAGTTTCCGTTCCTCCCCTCCGATGATGGCAATGAGGCTGGTCGCGTCCGTGCCTGCCTTCGCCTCGACATCAATCTCGATCTTGGCCGAGCGATCGACGTGAAAGTACATCGACAGGACGGTATCGGCATCCAGCAACTTCAGGAAAGACCCTCCGTTGCGACGACGACCTGTTGTGCTAGAGAACGACTGGAAACTGTTCCCCGCGGCGGGGATGGTCCATGATTGCGAGTCGCTGGCACGCGAATCGGGGCTTGGAAACAAGCAGAGCATCGCGAGGACCGCAGGAACAATCAGATTTTTCATAAAGATGCGTTGAGTTATGGATAGAGAGGGATCTACGAAGGGGAAATTGATCAGCCATTCCATGATATCGCACGTTTGGCAAAGACTCCGCAAGTTTAATCCCCTTCGCCAAAAGCGGCCAATGGCTTTCGGATAGCCTCTTAGGCTAAAATGAGGATCGGAAATGGATACTTTTTAGCGGGTAGGTCGCTTTCCATTTCGGGCACTACGCTCAATTGCCACGAAAGATCGGAATGATTGCAGGATTGGAAACAAGACGATGCCGCGATGCGTTGCTATTCGCTTTTCTCTTTCTCCCGTCCCCTTTCTTGGCACCCGTTCTTGGTGCGGACGACCAGAAGCCGACAGCACCTAACTATGAGGATCAGGTCAAACCGATCCTTCGCAAGTA
>JAGWWZ010000202.1 GCA_018970165.1 Planctomycetota bacterium
AAAACGAATCGTCTTGCTCCAACAGTTTGACAGTTTCCTTAATATTTCGTTCCTGGATGAACGATTCGGCTGCAGCAAGGGTATCGGGAGGAACGGCTGTCTTCATGTTCAATTCCAAGAAGCTTTTCACGGCCAATGCTACAAAGTAGATAGAAAGAAGGAGTATGAAGGCTCCGATGATTCCAGAAACCCGAATCAACCAAACGAGCATGTTCGTTTGCGAAACAGGCGACGTTGCAACTTCGTTTCCAGCTTCCGCCAACACCGGATTCTCGATGAAAAACAAACTGAGGATTACAGTCAAGAGCTGGAGTATCGTTGGCGTGATCCAACGTACACAACGAAGAAACGATAGACTTCCGAAATCATAATCATTCAACACGGATCACCATGCTTTTTCGACCGACAATTTACAAGATGCGGAAAGGACTCCTTTCCAAAATTATCAAGCCGGTGTGATCGACAAGAATATCGGGAATTCCCGCAAATGCTTGTCAGGAAAAACAGAATTCAATCGGTCAGTAGATATATCTATTGTTGAATGTGGGAATCTGTGACCCATGGTGCAGTCTCGGTCGGTGGGCTTGCCGCCGTTTTTCTAATTGCCTCCTTATCGCGGGATCGAAGCCAACGACACCCGGTTTTCCACCAATCATCCAAGAGCGAGTAAACGACGGGGGTCGCGACTAAGCTCAGCAGCAACGATAGAGCCTGCCCGCCGATGATAATCTTGGCCATGCTCGCTCGGGCGCTGGCACCTGGCCCTTGCCCGAGCGCGATCGGGAACATGGCCGCCATCAGCATCACCGTGGTCATCAAGATCGGTCGCAGACGTGTATGATTCGCCTCCAGGATCGCACGCTCGCGATCCATCCCCGATTTTCGCAGTTCGTTGGTCTTGTCGACTTGCAAGATCCCATTCTTTTTGACGATCCCAATCAACATAAAGAGTCCAAACATCGCGTACAGATCGAGCGGTGTTCGGAACAGCATCAGCGACAACAAACCAAACGGAACCGTAACGGGCAATCCCGCTAAGATGCTCACTGGATTAAGCCAGCTCTCGAATTGAGCAGCGAGGATCAAATACATGAAGGTCAGACTCAGGCCCAGGGCAACCGCGAAATAGTACGCTGTGTCGGACAGCATATCGGCTTGCCCGCCAAACACGATGCCATACTCCGGAGGCATGTTCATTTCCGCGACGCTACGCCGCGCGTACTGAACCGCATCGTTGAGCGAGACCCGATCCGGATGGGCCATCAGCGTCACCGTTCGCTGGCGATTGAGTCGATCGATCTGGCTGGGGCCTTGCTTTTCTTCGAGCTTAGCAAGGCTTCCCAATTCGACTGGACCCGCGGTCAGCGATGGAATCGTCAACGCCAGCAAATCCTTCGAATCGCTTCGATATTTTTTGTCAGCCCGCAACCACACGTCGAATGGTTCGGTCCCTTCCTTGAAGGTCGAAACGATTTGTCCGCCGACCAGTACATTCAGGGTACTGGCGATCGCTTGAACGGGAATACCCAAGTCCATCGCCCGTTCACGGTCGATCACCACTTGCAATTCCGGTTTCCGCATCGAGAGAGTCGAATCGACATCGACCAGGCCAGGCAACTGCTCCAACTTGCCTCGCAGCGTCTCGGCGTACTCGGCCAGTTGCGAAATTTCCGGCCCTTGGAGACTGATCTGAAAGATGCGATTGTCGCCGTTGGGGCCACCACCAAGTGTGGAAACATCTGAGACGGCGGTTCGCAGGTCCGGATAATCGGCGAGGATCTTTCTCGCACGGTCCATCAGATCGAACTGGCTGAAACGACGTTCGTCGATTTCGACCAATCGTAGATAGATCGAGCCGCGGGTCACGTCCCCTTGCCCCTTGGCGTTTCCGCTTCGGCCGATCGATGTGTATCGATGCACTACTCCCGGCAGCTCGATAAGCCGGGATTCAATCTCGCGCACGATTTCGTCGGTCCGCTCGAGCGTAAAACCCTCCGGCGCGATGAAACTGACCTGCATCTCGCTCTGGTCGTCGCGAGGGATCATATTGACCCCTAGATTCATTGCGATAGGGATCGTGGATAGGACGACCAAGAAGCTCAAAACGATCGTTGCCCATCGATGTCGCATCGACCACTTCAAGACTTTGTCGTAGACCGATTCCATCGATCGATATATCCACCCCGATTTGGAGGTCTTGGCATGAATATCACGCGATTCGAGCTTTAGAAACCGCGAGCAGAGCATGGGGGTAAGCGTGAAGGAAACGAACAAACTCATCAGGATGGCAAATGCGACGGTCAAACCGAAACTGCTGAAGAATCGACCGACCAACCCTCCCATGAATGCCACCGGAACAAAGATGACCACCAGCGATAAACTCGTTGCCAGAACGGCCAAGGCGATTTCGCGAGTGCCGATAATCGAGGCTTGCATCGCGTCTAGGCCGTTCTCCTCCATGTGCCGAAAAATGTTTTCGTGGACCACCACCGCGTCGTCAATCACGATGCCGATTGCAAGAATCAAACCCAACATTGTGATGTTGTTGAGGGTAAATCCCATGATCTCCATAAACAAAAACGTAGGCACGATCGAGGTCGGGATCGCGAGTGTGGCAATCAGCGTCGTTCGCCAATCGCGAATGAATAGCAGGATCGTGACGCCGACCAACACCGCCGCCAGTAGGAGATGGAACTTCACCTCCTCCATCGATTTACGAATGAATCGTGACTGGTCCTGTGTAATCTCGAGGCGAATGTCCCCAGGCAGGCTCTTTCGGATGCGTTCGATCCGCTCTTGAACGGCATCGGAAATAGCAACGGTGTTGGTGCCCGACTGCTTCTGCACAAAGAGGCTCACCGCGTTCTTTCCGTCCAGTCGGCTGAGTCCTCGAGGCTCCTCAATCGAGTCGGTGGCAACACCGATATCGCGGATACGAATGGGGTAGCCCTTGCGATTGGCAACGATGATGTCGTTGAACTGATCCGAGGTTGGAACGCGTCCGAGAGTTCTCAGGATAAATTCCTTGGAACCCTGGTCGACGATACCTCCGGGCACCTCGAGATTCTGCTTGATCAATGATTGGCGCACTTCTTCGACAGAGATGTCGTATGCGCGGAGTCGATCGGTGTCGACTCGGACATTGATCGCTCGACTTTGTCCCCCCGTGAGAAACACACTGCCGACTCCTGGAACCGTTTGAAGCATTTCCTGGATCTGGCGTTTGGCGATTTCGGTCACTTCTCGAATATCGCGATTCCCCGATACCCCAAGAGTCATGATCGGGGCGGCATCGAGATCGAACTTGTTGACCAGTGGCGTTTCGATTCCATCGGGCAACTGCCTCATGATGGAGGAAATCTTGTCCCTCGCCTCCTGAGCGCCGACATCACCGTTCTTCTCCAACGCGAAGCGGATGACTACCACGCAACTTCCCTCGCGTGTTGTCGATCGCATCTCATCGATTCCGGAAATCGTGTTGAGCGTTTCCTCGAGAGGTTTTGTGACCGAGCTTTCCATCTCTTCGGCGCTGGCACCTGGAAGCGCTGCCGAGATCGAGATGATGGGAAAGTCGACTTTGGGGAACAAATCGACTCCCAATTCAAAGTACGAAACGATCCCAAGGACAACGGGGATGACTACGATGACCCACGTAAAAACAGGGCGTCGAATGCATAGCTCCGAGATGCTCACGATGGATTTCTTTCTTCGTTTTGCGAGGGGGCCGGCGCATCATGCTTCGGTTCGATTGACCGAACCTTGACCGGGACACCGTCCGACAAGAGTCGCTGGCCGCTGGTCACGACCATCGCCCCGACGGGGATGGATGGTGACGAGATCTCCACCCATTCTTTCCCCTGTTCCCCGATCGAGACCACATATTCTTTGGCCATGCCATTCTGGATTACGAAGATCTTTTGAACTCCTGCGAGTGAGTAAACACTCGACATCGGCACCGTGACGGCTTGTTCCGACTCCGCAATGCGGATGCTGGCCTTGGCGAATCCTCCTGGTTTCAAGGTGCCAGCCGAATTCGAAACATAGACCTCAACCATGAACGTGCGCGTTGCTCGATCCACAGCGGGTGATACCTTGGCGACCTTGCCGGAGAGTGGCTTCTCGATCGAACTCGGGAACACATCGACGCGCTGGCCAACCTCAACAGAGGTTGCATAAGTTTCGGGAACCGACAACCTGAGCTTGAGTGTCCGTCCAAATACCAATCGAAATACCTCGGTACCGGGACGGAGCAGACTTCCTTCGGAGACTAAACGCTCGGAAACAACATACTCCGCCTCATGCTCCGGATCGTTGATCGAGGGAATCGGAGCTCGTACTTGGCAATCGTTCAGCCGCTGTTGAGCAATCGCAAGGTCGGCGGCGCGCAATCTTGCCACGGCAGCGGAAGATTGAGCAAGAAGCTGCTCTTTACGCCACTCGTTCTCCAACACGCCGACATCCGTCCTCGCTTGATCGAAATCATCATCGCTGACCGATCCTGTGGTTTTGAGACTTTGCATCCGTTCAAAACGCGCTTTCGAGAGTTCGTACTTTGCTTTCGCCGATCGAACGCTTGGGAGTTGGGAGAGGTCCACATTTTCGTCAGGGACACCTTGGAACCCCCATTTTGCAAGTTCCGCTTGCAAACTTCTTTCGGCTTGCTGAACCGCTAATCGAGCATCCGTAGCATCCAACTCGAGCAACACATCACCTGGTTTTATCCGAGTCGAAACATCCGCGACAATGCGCTGGACTCGTCCCTCCAATTTGGGACTGACCATCACTTCTTCGAACGCGTTCAGACTCCCAACGGCGTTCACGGTGCGAGCCACAGATCGCTGCATGATCGGTTCGACGGTGACAGGGATCGCAGTCGATGAATCCTGCGAGCCAGGGAGTTCCTCCCTCAGAGTGATGAGCGAGTTTTGCGTGGCTCGAGTCCCGCCGAAATACCAACCAGCCAGGAAGCTGATAGCTACGACTCCGATCCAACCAATGAGCGATTGCAAAATCCTTCGAGTACGTCGTCGGGATGAGATCGATGCCGAGTTATCGCCTTCCATTCTTTTATGCATGGGAGTAGGGACGTCAAGTATCACGTTCGGAATCGATGTGGATGTGGGTTCCACAGGCGAAACGTGAGGCAATGGTTTCTCAGGTGCGATTTGTGTCATGGAAGGGATCAGGCGACCTCATGGTCGGTAAGGGAATGAACTTGTTTCCATCCTTCGCGCGCGATCTTGCGAAACAGCACGAGCAGGATCTCTTGTTCGTCTTCGGTCAACGCAGATAGCAGGGCGCGGTGGAACTGGAGCCGGCCGTCGAGCAACGATTGGTAAATGGCTCGTCCGCCGTCGGTCAGATCGACGTTGACGACGCGACGGTCCTTGTCCGATCGGGTGCGGAATACCAGAGCGCGTTGTTCCATGTGATCGATGACGGAGGTCATCGAATTGAACGCCAGACCCAAGTGTTCGGCGAGTGCCCGCATCATTTGCGGCCCTTTTTCGCCGAGGCATTCCAAGACCTTCATATCCTGCAGACCGAGGTTTCCTTTTCCCCCAGCGGCGGCATCGTGCAGATGGTGGAACTGCTTGAGAATGTCTCGGACGATCTCTCCAAAGTCCACCGCTCGGGCATCGATGGTCTGCATGGTTCGCTCCTCAGGAAATTACTAACGCCGAATAGTTCGAAATTCGAATAATTCGATATTAGCTAGAAAGCCACGAAGCGCCAACAGAGATTGGCTGAAGTGCCAAGAGTCGGCCAGCCGCCTGGTTCAGTTAGGTGCCTGGCACCTATCACTTTTCCCATCTCGGCTAACATTTTGCGGACCTTTGGCGGTTGGTTTTAATGTTAGCCGAAGTGCGCAAGCACTCGGGTAGGAACTGAGGCAAACGTCGCCATGTCGTACACACTTCCACCCGGCTGCTCGCGCATCTCGGCTAACATTTTGCCAGTGCTTCGCACCGAAGAGCGGGGAGCTCACGTAAGTGCATGGCACCTATTGTCCTAGAAATGCAGACATTCTCGGAGCAGTGCTACAAGTCTTGCAAGTGTGTGTCCCTGCGTAGGCTCTTCCCTGCGTAGGCTCTAGGAAACAATGCGGATAATGCAAAGGAAAAGTGATAGATCTTCGGTGCAAACCAGGGGTTTTCGGGGGCGGATTGCTACTAGCTGTCCCAACCTCTCTAATCTGGGATGCCAATACTCTGGGACGCAAATACACGCATTAGGGGGTTGAGATGAATGCTTTTCGAGCCTTCCCGAATTCATGCTGGATGTTCCTGCTACTCGCAAATGCCAGCGTTGTCGTCGGCCAAAATATCCGCGCTCCAGAAACCGGTCGCGACCGGCCAACCATTCGCGCCGGAGTCGCCAAAGTCGACATCACAAAAATCGAGGCCGGCCCGGTCAACGACCCGCTTTACGCCAAAGCGATCGTCGTTGCCTCTGGAAATACAACCATCGTGCTCGTCAGTGTTGACGCCGTCGCGATCGGTGAAATCGGATACATCAAGAACGACTACTTGCCAACGGTGCGCAAACGGATCGAAGCCGAACTTGGGATTGCAGGCCAGCAACTAGTCGTCAACGCCAGCCATTGCCACGGTGTGGTTTGCGATGATGTCGCCGATCGAACCGTCGAAGCGATTCGCTTGGCAAAGAGCCGTATGGTTCCGGTCAAGATCGGGTCGGGCATCGGCACCGAGGACCGGATCATGGAGAATCGGCGCCTTCGCATGAAGGATGGTCGCGAAATCGATGTTAGGCACGCTTATTCCCTTCCCCCTGACGATCAAGTTGCCGGGATCGGGCCGGTCGATCCGAAAATCGGAGTGGTTCGATTCGATCGGATGGATGGTACTCCCTTAGCCGTTCTTTACCAATTCGCCTGCCATCCAATCCAGGGTGCTGCCAGCGGTGGCAACACGGCAGATTTGGTCGGTGCAGCATCAAAAGTGATCGAAGAGAATCTTGGCAGCGATTGCATCGCAGTCTTCTTTCAAGGGTGCGGCGGGGACATCAATCCGATTCTGTACAAGGATGTCCGTCAACCTCGCGATGCGAGTTGGCACGGCACACTGCTGGGACTAAGCACCCTGACGGCGATTCGAAAGATCGAGACTCGGCAGGACGACGCAGTAGGCTATGTCCACAGGGTGCTCGAGGTGCCGCGAGCGAACCTGGAGCCGCGAATTGCAGAGATGGAAATCGAACG
>JAGWWZ010000203.1 GCA_018970165.1 Planctomycetota bacterium
ATACTTCGCACCATTGAAATCCATCGGCTACCTAGGCTTGATTCGAGCGATCTGCATCGTGACTGCTTTGGCGGAAACGATCCCAGTAGTCCTTTGGGCTCAAGAACCGGTCATGGAACCGGTATTGTCGGATGTGCAACGTGTTGATGCGTCGACTCACGATTCTCTAGAGATTCAGCAACTGCAAGACCGTCTCGCGTCTTTGGAACAACGGTTCGATAAGGAATTGCTGGCGAGCCAAACGCCAGCGAAAAAGGGGGATAGTTCCAAGAAGAAAGAGGGATGGGATGTTCGTTTCGGCGGGCACGTTCAGATGGACTACGTGACCTGGGCGGATGCAGCACCTTCGATTCCCGAGACGTTCGACTACTTCAACTTCCGGCGGTTGCGGATTCTCGCGGACGGCAAGGGTTATGAGAACTACGATTTTCGAGTGCAGATGACTCTCGAGCCGGACAACACCGGGGAAATCCCGTTGGGTGCGATCGTCACACCGCAGGTGAAGGATGCGTACTTTTCTCTCAACGAGATTCCACTGTTGGGTAGGTTTCGGATCGGGAATTTCTTCGTGCCGTTTGGACTCGAGCAAGTCACGAACGATACCAACAACATCTTTATCGAGCGATCGATTCCTACGCAGGGGATCTTTACTCCCGACCGAGAAGTGGGGATGGCTCTCTACAACTGCTCGCCTTCCGAGCGTGTGGCGTGGGCGACCGGTGTATTCTTGGACAGCATCAGCGAGGGGTTGAAGTTGCGGCGCGACGACAATCAGGGCTACCGCTTAAGCGGTCGATTGACTTGGCTGCCCTATTACGATGAAGCGAGCAAGGGACGTTATCTTGTCCACACTGGCTTGGGGATCTTGTACACCGACGATCAAAACCAAAGCGTCCGCTTCCGGGCTCGCCCTCAAGTCTCCGAGGGACCTCGCATCATCGATACCGGCGCATTAGCGGCGGATGACTACACGATTGGTAATTTCGAAACAGCAATCGTGTGGGGGCGATTCACGGTCCAGTCCGAGGCCTATCTGACCCAGATCAACATGACCGACGGGGACCAAACGAACTGCAACGGTGCCTATGTGCACATGAGTTGGTTTGTTACCGGTGAGAATCGAATGTACGAGCGATTCGGTCAGCATGGTCCACAGTTTGGTCGCAACGTTCCCTTCGTAAACTTTGCGTTTTCGCGAGATAAACGAGGACCCGGTGCGTTGGAACTCAAGGCACGTTGGTCGCATTTGGACTTCAACCAACTTCAGGCAGGTCAATACAACGACTTGACGGTGGGATTCAACTGGTATTGGAGCGATCGAACTCGGGTCATGTTCGATTGGATTCGGCCGATCACGAGCGAGACCGCGATTTTTGGGGCGACCAGTTCGGATCTGTTAGCGACACGCTTCGATTTCAACTGGTGATTTGATTTCAGCAGATTGTATTGGAGTCACTTCGACACCCGGTTCGCGAATCTTCGCAATCGAAGTGCATTACCGACAACGAAGATGCTGGAGAAACTCATCGCGATGGCACTGAGCATGGGAGTGAGGGTCCATCCGTTGATTGGGACCAGCAAGCCGGCTGCGACAGGGATCAACAGAATGTTGTAGGCGAAGGCCCACAGCAAATTCATTCGAATGTTACGCATCAGCGCTCGAGCCAGGCGGATCGCGGTCGGTACACCGAGCAGATTGCCCGAAATCAAGACGACATCTGCAGCCGAAACGGCGACTTCGGTACCTGTCCCTAAGCCTACCCCCACCTGCGCGGATGCTAAAGCGGGCGCATCGTTGATGCCATCACCGACAAAGGCAGTTGCATTTCCTTCAAGTTGCCACCTCAGCAAATAATCAGCCTTTTGATCGGGCAGCAGATTGCCAAACGCTGAATCGATGCCCAATTCGCGAGCGACCTGCTCTACCGGTGCGGGATGATCTCCCGACAGAATCGATGATTGCAAACCAAGGCTACTGAGTTGTTCGATCGCGTGAGCCCCTTCGGACTTAATTGGATCAGTGACTGTGATCCATCCCGCGAGAGTGTTATCGATCGCAACGCAGACGAGGGTCGCCCCGGTGGCGAACAGAGCATCGACTTGAGAACGAGAGACATCGTTCATCAGTCCGAGTTTCTCCATCCAGCCGAGAGAACCCAGATGCACTCGTTTACCTGAGATGAGTTCCGCGATGATCCCGCTGCCGGGGATGTGTTCCGAGCTTCGAACATCGAGGATGGTTTCGCTCGGGGGATACGATGCTGCGACCGCTTTCGATACAGGATGTTGTGAAGTACGCGCGGCGGAAACTGCATGCAGAAGAAGATCCGATTGACTCCAGTTCCCGAACGGAACAACCTGACCGACTGTCGGAGTGCCGTTGGTCAACGTTCCTGTTTTGTCGAATGCGATCCGGTTTACGGAGGCCAGGGACTGGAACGCTTCACCCGATCGAAAGAGGATTCCCAATTCGGCGGCTCGACCTGTGCCAACCATCATGCTGATCGGGGTTGCCAATCCCATTGCGCAGGGGCAGGCCACGATCAGCACGGCGACTGCGTGAAGCATCGCCTGGGACCATCGACCCTCGCCACCGAAAACAAGCCAAGCCAGCGCGGTCACGCATGCGATTGCAAGAACTGCGGGCACAAATCGAGCCACAACGCGATCGACCGTGAGTTGGATAGGTGGCTTGGCGGCTTGTGCATCCGCGACCATCGCGGTGATGCGTGAGAGCAAAGTCTCTTGCCCCACCGCAACGACTCGAGCCCGAAGAAGTCCGTTGCCATTGATCGTCCCCCCGATGATTTTGTCGCCGATGTAGCGAGCTCGCGGAATCGGTTCCCCGGTGATCATGCTTTCGTCGACATAGCTTGTTCCCTCGACAATGACGCCATCGATCGGAACAGCTTCTCCGGCATGGATCTCAACCAGATCTCCCACCGAGATCTGCTGTATGTCGATGTCGTGAATCCGGTTGTCTTGAATTCGATGGGCGGTTCGCGGCTGCAGTTTGCCAAGGGCTTGAATCGCTTCTCGAGAACGATGTTTGGATCGGTTTTCGAGTACTTTGCCTAAAAGCACAAACGCGATGACCACTGCGGAGGATTCGAAGTAGACATGGCGGGCGGTATCCGGCAACCAAGTCGGGAACCAAGTTGCGACCGTGCTGTAGAGATAGGCCGCGGTGGTACCCAGTGCGACCAACAGATTCATATCTGGACTCAAAGCGCGGAGGCTGGTCCAACCGTGGCGATAGAATCTCCAACCCGGAACGAACTGAACGACTGTCGCCAGAATCCAAAGGGCCAGGTTCCAGCGATCCATCGTCCTCCACGTCATCATCCATTCCATGCCACCGGGGATCAGCATCGGTCCCATGGATACGATGAGTATGGGCAGGGCGAGAGAACAAGCGATGATAAGGTCTCGATACAGCCCACCGTCGCTATCCAGGGTGGGTTCCGAGATGAGGGTCGCCGAGTAGCCAGCATCGAGAATCGCCTTTCGCACCGCAGCGATTCGGTCGGGCGTGGGATTGCTGAATTCCACGGATGCTTTCTCAGTGGCGAGATTCACCGTAGCGTTTGCGACTCCTTCGACCTTGGAAGCAGCCCTTTCCACGCGGCGCACACAAGCTGCGCAAGTCATCCCTGAAATATTGAAGTCGATCCGTTTCGGAGTCGAATTGACGGAGCTGGTCACGATTGTTTGCTGACTGGAACGATCTGCGCCGAGTATCCCTCTTCTTCTACGGCGGCGATCAAAGCCGATTCATCGATGGAACCGTGAACGATCGCCTTGCCGAGTTGCAAATCCACATCGACTCGATCCACACCCTGCACCTTCGAGATCGCTTGTTCCACGGCGCGTTTGCAGTGCGAGCAAGTCATACCCTTAATTTTCATTTCGGTCGAAGCGTTGGACATATTTGGGATCCAGGGTGCGTTCCAAGGGCTCAGTTGATTGCGGTTAGTTGCCGCCTGCTGGCGGATCCTTTTGATCTTTCGCAACGTCGTCCAGAAAAGCAAAGACGTCATTGAGTGCCGCTTGAACGATCACCATATGTTCTACATTTGCGTAATCGCGGTATTCGACAGGGCAATTCAAGCTTCGCAGGGAGTCGGCCAGGGACTTAGCGCGAGGTCGTCCGAAATCGCGATCTCCTGCGGCGACGAAAAATGGAACGGGATTGGTTTTGAGGGAGGACCGGGGCATACCGCCACCGCCGAGGGCCGCGACCGCTTGAACACTGTTCGGGTGAATCGAGACTTGGTTGACCGCTTGAGCAGCACCCATGGAATGCCCCACGAGCATCACTCGCTCGCGATCGATGGGAAACCAAGCCTCTAGTTCGTTGAGCATTGCTTCGATATCCATCCCTAGGCCGCTTAGCGATTGTCGAGGGGACACCACCAGCCAGCCTCGCTGATTTGCCAAATCGATCAATCGACCGGCACCGTAGGCTTCAAAGAACATGTTTTCGCTTCCACCTGCACCATGAAAAGCGAACAGAACTGGGAGTTTGGGAGGGGCGTTCAGCGGAAATCTCAGTCTCACGATCTGAGACTTTTCGCCGCTGTTCAATTGAAGCCAGAAGGATCGTTTCGAATCGTGAGCGATCGACTTGAGATAGTCCCCTTGCTGATCGCGGAGGGCTTCGAAATCGGTCAACCAAGCGTTCCACGGAATATCGATTTCGGTTGGCTCGCCTTTGAGTCCTTGCCGTAGTTCTCGGGCCAACCACTTCGCGGTCGACACCAAGGTATTCCCTTTGGTTCTTCGATTCTCCTCGTACCAAGACTGGACTTTTTGCATCCGCGATTCGAGGTTGGAACTGGCGGAGATCGATTCGGCGATCAAGTCGGATTCCACGTCACCCGACTGGCAAATCGCAGACACTTGGTAATCCCCAGGGGGCAAGTTCGGGAGTTCCCATGTGTACCAGGTTTCCTGGGGAGATTCGGATCCTTGGGAGTCGCCGTTCCCCTTTGCGACGTTTTCCTTTGCTTCCGTGTTGGACAGAGGGATTACGTCCTTCCAGTCCATCGAGTTGATGGGATGATTGCCGTTGAGGATTGCGAGTTTCAATGTCCCGTTTCTGTCGCTGGGAAGCTCATTTGAGGGTTGCGGGCTGCCGATTTGCCTTAGACGAAAACGGATAGCCCCGCCTTGGGCATCTACCCAGGTAGTTTCAAAGTCGATCGAATAACGATTTGAGGCTAGCCAATAAGGGGATGCTGAAATTGCATCGCCGAGAACATTTTGGGTTGCTCGATCGAGCAATTGGGCGGCAGTGTCCAACTGCAAACCAAAAAAACTTCGTACTGCTCCGTCCATCGTATCGACGCAGGCGGCACGCCCGTGGTTATCTGCGGCTTCCCAAACTCGCTCAAATCGGGTGAGGCGTCTACCCAGTTCAAAACGCATAGTTTCCATCTGCCCCAAGGCAATCCCAGACGTTACAAAACCGACGAAGAGGCTCGCAAGATGGGATAAGCGTCGAAAAACACGGAGATGTAGAAGGACGGTTAACATGTTCGGCTCCGGGTTTAACAAAAATCTTTTCGCCTATTCACCAAAAACATTCCAGATTGGATACATTATGTAAAGCACACACAACCCACCGTTCCCCCGAATCTTTTCCATCCGGTGCGTAGCAAGGATGTTTGGGCGGGTACAGAGTATGAAACATCGAAGTGATAGCCGTACTCGGTCATCGAATTCGGTCCGGCGAAGGACTTTGCGATTCGATGTGCTAGAGGACCGTCGGCTATTTGCGGGTATGGATGCAAACCTTCGGGTCTTGGTTTTTGACGATCCGCTATCGGTTCGGACTCCGAATTCGTCGACTTCCCCAGCGGCCGAACGGGTCGTTTACGTCGACTTGAATCGCGACGGCAACTTTCAATCGCAGGAGCCATGGTCCATTACAGACCAGCAAGGAGTTGCCACGTTTAGTGGGCTTACCTTTGGCGACTATTCGATTCGCCTTGTTAGCCAAAAATCAGTTGTCGAGACAACTTCCTCTGAACCAGCACAGTTGGGAGCATGGTCAAAGGATCTTGGTGTCCGCCAGGGGCTTGATTGGGAATCCGATACAGTTGGCTGGTTCGCAGGTCCACAATCCATTCAGCGGTGGGACCTTTCCAGAGACGAATTGCTAACAGAGATCGATTTGGGGGCGGAAATCGTTTCTGCCACTGTGTTGGACGCTTCAAGCTTTCTCGCACTTACCCGAACTGCATCTGGCTCCCAGTTGTTGAAAGTGAATCGTCAGGCGGGGGATTTCCAGACAGTCGTCAACCGGATAGGCGAGATCCATTCGTTTGCAATAACCGCTGACAGTATCGTTTATATAGCATCGAACTCGCAGGGGTATGGACTCTACAGCACACCGATAAGAAATGATGCGTTCGGTTTTCGTCAAGATCGGCCTGCGACGCCTGTGATTGGCGGCTTGAGTAGCCAGGGAACCACAGTTCACTCGATTGGGCCCCGCAACATTGTGCTGATTGAAAGACTCGACACGGAGACTCGCATTTCATCTTGGCAACTGAGGGGCGCCGAGTGGCAGTTGGTGGCCGAACGAATGCTCAACGATGAAGTGCGATTCTCGAGTAGCCTTGCTGATTCGAATCACTTCGTGGTTGAGGTTTCAGGGGGATTGGCCGTTCTTAACAACACTTCGGGACTTCCCGTATTGGAAATGATTGAGCAGGCCGCTGGTCCGGTAGCCTTCGATCCCAGCCGCAATGTTTTGTTGACTCAGTCCAGAGCAAGACACGGTATCATCTCTGCTTGGTCCACCAGCGATTGGAATCATCTTTACGATGTTCCAGTCTCGAATTCTTCCATGAGAGCCCAGGCGACATCTTCGGAGTTATCGTTGGGCTACCTGAACGATCATGCGATCTTGGTGGCTGATGGCAAGGTGTATCGCCATTCATTGACCGCAGCGGTCGGGGCCACAGTTTCCATTAGCGACAACTCCATTCGGCAAGTTGCCATCGGAGTACGAACTCGGGGGGATAATCGGGCCCCTACTCTCCAAGAATTGCCGGATTTTGTCACCGAAGAAGATACCCCATTGTCGATTCCTCAGAATTCAATCGCCTCGAGGGGAAGCGATGAAGATGGCGATGATTTGCATTATTTTGTGCGGACCCCTGGCGCCAAAGGACAACTT